>JBGUWA010000033.1:0-3193 GCA_045220635.1 Candidatus Alloenteromonas sp.
GGTAGGCGAAGTGGCCACCATTTCGCTTTCCACCTATCGTTCCACGATTTCCACTTCCGACATCAAGGTCATCGACGAAGCCATTTCCGTGGAAACCGTCACCATCGCCAAGGAAGCGGATTTGTACGAATACGAATCCTCCAAGGCCACGATTAACTTCTCCGTCACCGGCACCCGCAAGAACGCCGCTTTCGTGGGCAAGCTCTCCGAAGGCGATACCGAATTCATCGTCTCGAACAAGCTGAGCGTCTCCGAAAAGATCCCCGAAGGCACCTTCGCCGTGGGCGACAAGCTCAAATACGAAGGCCTCTTCTCCTTCTCGGGCGACGCGACGACGAAAGTCATCCGTTACTTCGACAAGGATGCCTTCACCAAGCTTAGCTAATAAGCGAAGGCCGAAAACGAATTTCAAAGCCGTTGGCGACCCCAATGGCTTTTTTCTTGCGATAATCCTCAAAAATTGCAGGATTGCAGGATGCTCGTTACAGAGTAAACTTTCCCCGAAAGGAGCGAAACCATGAAAAAAGGCGTCCTTATCTCCGGAATCATCACGATCATCAGCTATGGCATCGTCGCTTTGGTCTTCCTTATCGTTGGTATCATCAACATCGCCGCGAAAGGAATGGCCGACGCCGATCCTGGCGCGATTCCCGCCGAAGAACTTACCGTCGTCGCCATCGTCTTCCTCGCCATCGCGGGTTATTTCTTGCTCAGCATCATCTTCTCCGGAATCATGATCGGCAAGCGCAACTCCAACATGAGCAAAGGCGCGGGCGTTGCCCTTGGCATCTTTGGCATCCTCTTTGGCGCGCTTCTCCCGGGCATCTTCTTCATTTGCGACTCGGCCCAAACGCGCAGCTGATTTGGCATTCATCATTCGATAAACCGGCACGTCCGGTTTTTCTTTTTCAAGCGAAGCGGTTTTGCCGTCGAAAAAAAGCCGGAAACGCCGCAAAACCCATCCGGATTTTGAATTGTCATGCAGCATTTACGGCTTTTTGGTTGAGACGATCGTTATGCTTTTTCGAGGATTAGTCCGCCGAAACGTTGAGGTCATCGACCGAGAGTTCGGACGCTTCCAAACTCTCGTCGAGATCGATCGGGTTCGCCTCTTCTTGGTTGAGATCTTGTTCGACGCGCTGGGCGAGGTCGATCTTCTTTAGCGCCTCTTCCTGATGTTTCATTTGGAGCAAGGTCTTTTGTTCCTCGGGTTGTTTATGGATGAACTCATTGGCTTGCTGGACTCTGCGTTCTTCGGTGCGGAGATTCCTTTGGTCTTTCTTGGCTTCGGCGCGCTGCTCAAGGAGGCGGTCGGCGAACTTGCCGATTTCCTCGACGTCTTGGATGCGGCGGAGGTCCTTGCCTTTGAAGTTGCGAAGCATCGCGCCTTTGCTATCGAGATGGCCAAGAGCGATCTTTTCTTGCTTATAGGCATCGACCGCGCTCTTAAGAAGCGCCAATTTATTCCATTTGGCGGGATGGTCGCGATCATTGAGCGGGTCTTCGGGAGCCGCTTCGTTTTGATAATCCTCTAACGCGGCGATGACGTTAAGGTAACGGTTGGAGGTGCGCATGAGGGGTTTGTCGTTTTTGGCGCGGCGAAGCAGGCCTTTGGTGTTGTCTTGGCTAAGCATCGTCTTCAGAGCGCGTTCGCTATTCTGCGCGGTCATGGCGATATGGGGATCGACCCTTGCTTCGCTGGTCAGCCTTTGCTGGAGGTCCGCGACTTTGTTGAAGATGTTCCTTCTGCCCGCTTCCTTCAAGGTCTCGATGTTGACCTTATCCCAGTCTTCGCTTTTGACGATGACGAGGGATTTGGTGTCGCGCGGCAATTTCGGGAATTCCTTTTTGGGGTCGAATTCGACGCCATTTTGGATGGATTCTTGGAGATTCTTTAGGCGATCCCAGGCGGCGTTGATTTCCGGCTCGGTCAAGCCATAGCCATGAAGGGTCGCGGCCAACATGCCTTCGTCGATGGAAAGGAGCTTATCCGCCATCGCCTTGTCGATGACGCCAAGTTCCCTGATGGATGGAAGTTGGTTCGTGCCTATGTTCCAATCGAGATTCGTTCGAAGGAAGGCGGCGTCGTTATCGATGCCTTTGATGCCGGAAAGCTTTCCCGTCGCCGGATCGAACTGATAGAGAAGATTGCCCGGGTGACGGTCCACGTTGCCGCAGATGTAGTCGATGATCTGAAGGTTGGACATCTGGATTTTGGCTTCGGTGGATTCGTAGGCCTCGATGCCGGCGATGCGCATTTCGTCGATGCCGTCGAGATTCATGACGTCCTTGCCCTCCGCGAATTCCATGAAGGTGCCGGTTTGGAAGGTGCCATCGGGCATCTTGACGGAGAGTTGCTTCGATTTGGCGAGGAGATCGCCCGCGCCAAGGAGGTTGGCGACGCTGGACATCGCGCAGTTGCGGTTATCGATGTTTTGGCCGTCTTGGATTCTGAGGTCGCCGCCATTGACGCCGAGGTAGTTATTGAACTGGTCGATTTGGATGCAGAAGTCGCTCATCGCCTGATAAAAGTCGGGGTCGGTCCAGTATTTTTGGAACTCTTCGCCGATATCGTGATAACTCCCGATGTCGACCGAATCAAAGATGGACTCCAAAACTTGTTCCTTCCGTTGCGGATCGTCGTCGCGGAGAAGACCCGTGCTCGGGTCGGTGAAATACCTGGAGCCGAGATTCGATAGTCCGCGGGCGTAGAAACGCTCGTCGTTAAGGGCGTCGAAGAAGGAGCCGAACTTTTCGTATTTGAGCTTTAGGTCGGCGAGGATGTTCTCGTAACGTTCGGTGGGTCGATATGCGGTGGAATTGGTGAAGACGCCTTTGGTTTTGACGCCATCGAGGTCGATGGTGAGCTGCGTGCGGGAGCTGAGGTTGCCGCCGAGGCGTTGCAAATCCTCGTTGCTGAGCTCCACGTTTTGGTAACGGAAGTTCTCCATCGATTCGTGAAGGCTCATGTTGGGGTTGGGCTTGACGTTTTTGAATTCGACATACGCCTTGGAGAGGAACTCTTTGTTGAGGTTCTTCGTCAGCTGATGGCGGATGTTATCCTGAAGCACGTCGCCGACGGGTTGCTTCAAGAAGTCGCTGGTGTATTTGACCGCGTCGTCGAAAGCTTCCTCAAGACGATGATATTCTTCCGCGGTGATGGGAGGATAATTGCCGTCCTCATTGGGGTCTT
>JBGUWA010000034.1:0-5041 GCA_045220635.1 Candidatus Alloenteromonas sp.
CGCCGCATCGACGTTGCCTCGGAAAGAGGTTTTGGATTGCTTTGCTTCCTTGGCGACGGAGCTATTCGGCAACCCCTCCTCGAACCATGAATTCGGTAGGGCGGGGGAGCGCGCGTTGACCGAAGGCAGGAAAAAGTTGCTCGAGGCATTCCATCTAGGCAAGACGCATCAGGCGTTATTTTGTTCTGGAGCGACCGAGGCTAATAATCTCGCCCTTCTTGGGGTGGCGCTGCAATACCGGAACCGTGGCAAGAAGATCTTGGTGTCCGCGGTAGAACATCCTTCGGTGCTGGAGCCTGCGTCTTTCTTAGAGAAGGAATTTGGCTTTGAGGTGGTGCGTTTACCCGTGGATGAATGGGGTAGGGTACTACCCAAAACCTTAGAAGAAGCGATGGATGACAAAGTCATTTTGGTTTCCGTCATGGGCGTGAACAACGAAGTGGGTTGCATCAATGACTTGAAGGCTCTTGCTTCGATTGCCCATCGGTATCCGAAATGTTATTTCCATAGCGATTTGACGCAGGCCATCGGCAAAGTGGACGTCCCTTACGAATGTTTGGATCTATTCTCTTATTCCGGGCATAAGATCCATGGCATCAAGGGCAGTGGCGCTTTGGTATATAAGAATAGTCTGCGTTTCGTCCCGCTTCTTCATGGCGCTGGCCAGGAATTTGGCTTCCGTTCGGGAACGGTGTCGCTTCCTTTGTGCCTTTCTTTGGTCAAAGCCACCGAGCTTGCTTTAAAAGAAGAAAAGCAAAACCGCGAAAAGGCACGCCTTCTTTTCGAGGCCTTAGTCGCCGGATTGGATGCTTCGTTTACCCGATTGAACTCTTCTTCTGAAGGTTCGCCTTATGTCTGCGATTTCTCGTTAACTAAACATAAAGCGTCGGTCATCGTCGAAGCTTTGTCGAGCGCAGGAATCTACGTTTCCAGCGCCTCGGCGTGCTCGTCGAAAACCGATAAGACGTCAAAAGTGCTTTTGGCGATGGGAAAATCGGTAGACGACGCGGGGAACGCGATTCGCGTTTCCTTTGACGAAAACAATGCCTTGACGGAAGTGAAAACCTTCCTCGATACCTTAAACCGCTTATTCTTGGAGGTGCATGCCCGATGAACGCGAATATGCTGATGATCCATTATGGGGAACTCTCCACGAAAGGGGATAACCGTAAAGCCTTTATCCAATGCCTACTTCACAATGTCCGCGTCGCTTTGAAGCCTTTCGCTTTGGAATGCAAGGGCGACCGCGACCACATTTACGTCTACCTCAAGGAAGACGATTATCGTCCGATCATGGACCGCCTGAAGGAGATTTCGGGGATCCAACGCATCTCCGTCGTCATGAAATGCGCGCCCACTTTGGAAGAGATGCGCTCTTCCGCTTTGGCGTTGCTTCAAGACGAAGTGGGGGTGAAGACCTTCAAGTTGGACGTGAAGCGCGTCAATAAGTTGTTCCCGCTTGATTCCTATGGCATCTCGGTGGATTTAGCCGACTACATCTTGGAACGTTCCGATTTCTCGGTCGATTTGCATCATCCCGACGCGAAGATGAAAATCACCCTTCGCGCGGATGCGTGCTACCTTTCTTGCCACGACGAGCTTGGCTTAGGGGGCTATCCTTTGGGCATGATTGGCAAGGTGACGATGCTGCTTTCCGGCGGCATCGATTCGCCCGTTGCCGCATATGCGTTGATTCGTCGTGGCATCCGCGTGGAATGTTTGCACTTTGCCTCGCCTCCGTATACTTCGACCGCGGTCATCGATAAGCTTCGCGATATCTTGGTTTGCCTAAACGAGTACCAGGCCGACATCAAGTTGCAGGTCTTGCCCTTTACCAAATTACAAGAAGCCATCTACGAAAACGTGCCCGAACCCTATTGCATCACGATCATGCGCCGCATGATGATTCGCCTCGCCGTGGCCATGGCAAAGAAGAACAAAGCGTTGGCTTTGGCAACGGGGGAATCGATTGGACAAGTGGCATCGCAGACGTTAGAGTCCATCGGCGTCATCGAGGAAGTGACCAATTTTCCGGTCCTTCGTCCTCTTGCGGTGGAAGATAAGCTCACGATCATCGATAAGGCCAAACGCATCGGAACCTACGACATCTCGATTCGCCCCTTCGAGGATTGCTGCACCATCTTCAAGCCGCGCCGCCCCAAAACCAAACCCAAACTCGAGGAATGCCTCGAATACGAAAAACGCTTCGATTACGAGACCTTAATCCAGGAATGTTTGGCGGGAGTGGCCACGATTTACTATTCCGAAGGTCAAGAAGTTTTCCCGAAATAGCGAGGAAAACCCTGCAAAACCTCATCCAATTGAAAAAAAGCGCAGCAGCGCTTTTTTTTGCTAGGCAGGCCAGTCTGATTAAGGAAGAGACTATATCGCTCCGAGGGTTGGGCGGATTAACTTCACCCCTGCATCGCATGGTCGTAAACGCGTTCGCGTCTAGAGCTGCCGCCATCTGATGATGACGCGCCGTGGTCGCATACTGAATCTCCACCTCTAGCAGGTGCATTGTAATACATATTACGCATTGTAACAATACAGATGTTCTAAAAACGTATAGTATTGAGATCCGTCCCCAGGTTAATGAAATTTTTGGGAAACGAAAAAACCTAGGCAAGGCGCCTAGGTTCGCGGGTTTGGTTGCGAATTACTTCGCGAGGGCTTTCTTGGCGGTCTGGACCAAGCCGGTGAAGCCTTTGGGATCGCTGATGGCGATCTCGGAGAGCATCTTGCGGTTGATGGCGATGTCCGCTTTCTTTAAGCCGTTCATGAATTTGGAGTAGGAGATATCGTTGACGCGGCAGGCGGCATTGATTCTGCGGATCCAAAGTTTGCGATAGTCGCGCTTGATGAGGCGACGGGAGTTGTACGCGTAACGGAGCGAGTGGCAGACTTGCTCTTTGGCGGTTTTGAAGAGAAGGTGCTTGGAACCGAAATAGCCTTCGGCAGCCTTCAAGATCTTTTTGCGACGGGCACGGGTAACGGTGCCACCTTTGACTCTAGCCATGGTTATTTACTTCCTTTCCTTACTTCGAGATGACGAATTTGATGCGCTTGTAATCGGTGCGATCAACGATGCCGGCCTTACGGAGCTGGCGATCCTGTTTGGCGGTTTTGTAGGGGGCGTGGTGACCCTTGTAGGCGTGAATGAACTTCACTTTACCGGTGCCGGTAACTTTAATGCGCTTCATTAAGGCGCGTTTAGACTTCATCTTTGGCATGGTCTTTCTCCTTCTTTATTGCTTCTTGCTTTTCGATGCGAGGATGGCGCTATAGCACTTGCCTTCCCAAGACGGTTGCTTCTCAATGTTGATGGGACCGCCTTCTTCCATCATGGCGATGAACTTGCGGAGCAGTTCCTCACCGATTTCCTGGTGGGCCATTTCGCGGCCTTTGAGGACGACGCGCACGTTGACTTTGTTGCCTTCGTCGAGGAAGCCGCGCGCATGCTTGGCTTTCGTGGCGAGGTCGTGGGCGCCGATGGAGATGTGGAGTTGCACTTCTTTCAAAGTGGCGGCTTTGGAATTCTTCTTCTGGGCGCGATCGTTTTTCTGCTTCTCGAAACGGTATTTGCCGTAGTTCAGGATTTTGCAGACGGGCGGATTGGCGCCGGGGGCGACGCAGAAGAGGTCCAAGCCATAGCTGACGGCCAGTTCGTTGGCGGCGCGTGAGGACATCTTTCCAAGGTTATCCCCATTCGGTCCGATGACCATGACTTCGGGATAACGGATGTTTTCGTTGATGGGGTCGACGCGCTTGGCGGGGCGACGGCGGTCATTGGGGTTGAAATGTGCGATAGTAGCTTTCCTCCTTTGGACGAAATAAGCCGGGAGCAAGTTCCCGGCTAACGATTCGATGTGCGATTAATGCGTCATCTTGTAGTTAGGAGCCAATCTTCGGGGAAGATCTGGCGAGTCGGGGAGACTGCTTTCTACTTCTTTCGACGCGATAAATATACTCGTTTTGATTGAGGTTGCAACCTTTTTCTTCCTTATATAAATAAGGAGAGGAGCGAAGCGCTGGAAGAAGACTGCATCGCTTGGGGTTGGAAGACGTTTTTGGAGACGAAGACGGCGCAGACGATGAAGGCGATCGCGCAGAGGAAGAACCCCGCCAAAAGGCAACGGGAAACCACCTTCGTCTTGGTGAAATAGGGGTAAAGGAGCAAGCAGGAAAAAGCAAGGCCTCCAAGCAAAAACGTGCAGATGACCAGGGCTTTGGGAACATCGATGAAAACGCCATTGGCCCATAAGGGCAAGAAAATGGTGAAGCCGATGGCGGCGAAGATGCTTAAGCCCAACAAGATGGTTTCGTGTTTCTTCCGCAAGAAGATGTGGAGGATGAAAATGGCGATTCCAAGCACGCCAAAGCCAATGGCGAAAAGCACCATCGGATTAAAGGAAGAGGAAGCGGGCGCGGCGGATAAAGTCATTTTTTGCGGTACCTCTGGGTGCGGTCGGTGGGGGAGCAGGGGTTGGACATCTCCAAGACTTTCCCTTCTAGACCGGGTTTGATGTAGTTTTTCTGTAAGCCAAGGCGCGACTTAAGCCCAAGCAAGGCGCAGAGCTCCGCGGCGGAATAGAAGCGGCCTTCTTCCATCTTGTCGAGCAATTTCTGGACAAGGGGAGAGCTCTTGGGCTCGGATTTGACGGCGTGACGAAGCAAGGCGTCGATGCCTTCTTCGACGAATTCCAAGACCTTCAGCACGAACGGCGCGGTATCGGCTAGCTCCACCGAAGAGGCAAAGGCATGCTCCAACTCTTCTTGATGGGTGAGGAACATGCGTTCTAACGGCAAGCGGTAGAGCATCGGATGATAGGAGCCCAAGAACGACTTCAATAAGTAACGCGCCAAAACGCCGTTTAGTCTGGAATAAGGGCAAATCGCGATGATTTCGAAATAAAACAGGCAACCCAAGCTTAACGGATGGATTTTGCGGCGATCGTCGTCGGCGAAGGAATATAAGGCCTTGATCAACGTCTCCACCTTCGCGTGCATCGGAATCGGGTAGGGGAAACTCGGCACCCTG
>JBGUWA010000035.1:0-2385 GCA_045220635.1 Candidatus Alloenteromonas sp.
GCCGCAGAGGACGTAATCGGGGTGCTCGGCGATATAAGCGCGCACCTCATCGTTGGTTTTGATGCAATCGGGCACAAGCGTCTTGCCTTGCTCATAAACGCCGAAATAGGAACGCTTGCTACGGGCATTGCTGCAGCAGATGCAAGGACGCGGATAATCTTGCAACATCTCTAGCGAAGAAATTAAGAAAAGGGGCAAATTCATTGCAAAAGCCATGGTTTTTGCGACTGTTAAGCCAATGCGAACCCCCGTATAGGAGCCAGGGCCAACGCTAGAAACGATGGCTTGAAGATCCTTCTTTTGGACCCCCGCGGAAACGAATGCCTTTTGGATTTCCTCCACCAGATATTCGCTTTGCCTTTGCCAGGCTTCGTACTGAGTGAACGAAAGGACTTTGTCGTCATCGCAAAGGGCGACGAACAAATACTTATCCGAGGTATCTAAGCCAAGCCAAATCATTGGACGCCCTCCTCGGAGAGTTTCTCTACCCACGAAAACTGCGGGGCATCGTAATGAAACAGCAACTCCCGCTCGTCTTCGCCTAGATTATGGATTTCGATTTCTAACCGTTCGTCCGGAATCAAAGGTTCGATGAACTGCGGCCATTCGATGAAGCATGCCCCATCGCCTTCGATGGCTTCGTCTAGGCCGATTTCGATGTTTTGCCCTTCGAGCCGATACGCATCGATGTGATAGAACGGGATGCGGCCATGGAAATAGCATTTCAGCAAGTTAAACGTCGGGGATAACACCTCTTCGCCTACGCCTAAGCCTTCGCCTACGCCAGAGGTAAGCGTCGTCTTCCCCGCGCCCAAATCGCCCGTAAGCAAAACGACGTCGCCCGGGCAAAGGTATGCCGCGATTTGACGACCCAGCTCTTTGGTTTGTTCCTTGCTATGCGTCAATAATCGTCTTTGCATAATGTTTTACCGCTTCGGCATAGGCCGATTCGCGAAAAGGAAACGCGAATAAAAGTCTTCGATCGTTTTGTCGTTGAAGGGGAATTCGTGGTTTTCGATGGCTTGTTTGACCTGGACCATCGATTTCTCAATCGCGGAAGAAAGATCCTTGGGATAACCGTATAAGGTGATGTGACGACCATATTCCCGTTCATCCAAAGTCTTTTCCACGCCGTCGGGATAGACTTTGACGTCAAGGTCGTAATCGATGTATTTCAAATAGCCTTGGTCTTCCAAGGTCGGAGAGGCGATATTGACGTAATAGCAGATGCCGCGATCTTGCTTGAACATGGCGATGACGTTCATCCACCGCTTCTTGAACAAGATGAAGACGGCTTTCTCCTTGGTCATCCATTTGCGGCCGTCGGCTTCCGTCACCAGCGAAGCCTTGGACGCCAAAACCCAGTAATCGGGCGTTTCCTCGACGAGAAAAGCGGGCGACCATTGGCGGTGCAGTGCGCCATCATGCTTATAGGCCTGGACTTTCTTCCAGCGCTGGAACGGTGTGTTGTTGTCGTACATAGGGCAATAGGAGCCAAGCTCCCCTCGCGCCTATTATACGCATAGGAAGGGCAAAGGGAAAGGGCTCGAAGGTGACACCGCGGTAAAAGAAAAGCCAGTCGTCGTTCTGAACAGGCTGGCTTTGCTTCCGATTTTGTTCGACTTGCCTAGTTAAGTTCCAAGGCGGCGTCGAGGATAAGGGCGATCTGCTCTTTGTATTTCTTCACGAAGCGCGGATCAAACGGCTTGTCGTTGGGGAGCACCATGATGTCGTCCTCATAACCGAGGTACCAATAGGTGCGGCCGCTTTGGATGCAGATGGTAACGTCGACGAGGAGTTTGTCGGTGCGGATCTTTGCTAAGGCATCGCGAACCTTTTTGGTAAGGACGCGTTTGTCGGCGGAAGCGCCGTAGACGCGATACTTCGAGCCATTCTCGCAAAGGTGCAGCGATTCAAGTTTCTTCGGCGGGAGGGCACGGTCGTTGCCCATGTAGTAGAGGATAAGGCCTTCGCGACCGACTTCGACGTTATTGTGGGTGCGGAGGTATTTGCCGACGAAGATGGTCTGAAGTGCCTTGCCTGCGTCAACCTGAGCGGCGGCTTCCGCCATGGCGCAGTCCATGCCTTTGTAGTTGAAGAGGATGTTGTCGCGGCTTCCGACGGAGGCAGCGGCATCAAAGGCACCGCCTTCGAGGAATTCTTCTTTGGTGATCTTGGAATCGACGGAACCTTCGATGTTGGTGGCACCCAGATCGCCGAGGGTGTAGTCGTTGATGGAATCGAAGTAAGCTTGGAAGTAGGCTTGGATGCCCGCACGGTCGTGACGGCGCTGGAAATAGCCGAACACAAGTAAGCCAACGATGCCGACGACGGCGCAGCCTAAGCCGATGAATAGAGGCGTCATGCCCGCTTCTTTCATGACCA
>JBGUWA010000036.1:0-1526 GCA_045220635.1 Candidatus Alloenteromonas sp.
ACTTGATCCAGACTTCCGAAGGGGTTGACATCCTTAGCTACCTCAGCGAGCCCGAAAACATGAAAGTCTTCAATCTCGGTCTCTCCCGCTACAAATCCATTCAATTCGACCTCAACCAAGAAGAGCTTGATGCACTTCTCGCCAAGCTCCCGAAACTGGAAAAAATCATTGCACAGATTCTTGAATCCAGAAAAGAGGCCAATTCCAAGATCATCCACGCCCTCCGCGAAAAACTCCCCAACGCCAACAACGACGCTGAACGCCTCTCCATGGCTCTGCCGAACGCCGACAAGGAATTCGGCGATTTCATCCGCCAGACCGGATTCGTCTTCAATAAGGAAACCGTCGCCCCGATCGTCGCCGAACAGGCCAAACGCCTGCAGGACACGACCCGCATGAAGAACTCCATCAAAGACCGCCCCGTCCGCCAGCTGATCGCGCAGGAGGCCAACATCCTCCCCGCCGACGTCAACGATGTCATGATGTGGGACTTCCTCGACAATGAAAAATTCGCCAAACGCTATATTGAGAAGATGGCCGAATCCGGCCAGAACGTCGAAGGGCTGACGCCCGAACTTCTGGTCAGCCTCGCCAAAGGCCGTAAGGAAGCTGAAGCTCTCGAACGTGCGCAACGCCTCACCATGGACGCTGGTAAAGGTTTCATGGGCTTGGGCGAACGCCTCGCATGGTTGCTCTGCGTGTCCATGCTCGTCTGCGGTATCGGTATCGCCAACGCCATGATGATGTCCGTCACCGAACGCTTCACGGAAATCGCCACGCTGAAATGCCTCGGCGCTCTCGACGGTTTCATCATGATTATGTTCGTTCTTGAAAGTTGCTTCATGGGTATCGTCGGCGGAACGATCGGCGCCATCATCGGTGCTTTGATCGGACTCTTCCGCATGCTCTCCTCCTTCGGCGTCAATTTCATTTCCGCGATCCCGGTCGTGGACGTGATCATGGGTATGATCGTCTCCATCATCCTCGGCACCCTCCTCGCGGCCATCGCGGCCATCATCCCGTCGTGGAAACCCGCGCGTCTCGCCCCGATGGAAGCCATGCGCGTTGAATAATCCTTAACCTTAAAAATAATAATAACTGCATCATCAAAAGCAGGAAGTTCAAATATGGCAGAAAACATCGCAACAGAACAGGCGAAAAGCCCAGGCAAGAAAAACGCCGATAGACGTATCATCATCCGTACGGTCGGACTCAAAAAGTCCTACATGATGAAAGACGTCCTCACGCAAGCCCTCCGTGGCGTCGATATCGCCATCTACCAAGGCGAATTCATCTCAGTCATGGGACCGTCTGGTTCCGGTAAATCAACGTTCTTCAACATGATTGGAGCTCTTGACTCCCCGACGGTCGGACGCGTCTTCATCGACGAAGTCGACGTCGCCCAGCTGACCGCTGAAGAGCTCGCCTACCTCCGCTGCCATAAAATCGGATACATCTTCCAGCAGTATAACCTTATTAAATATATGACGGCTCTCGAAAACGTCACGACGCCGATGGCGTTCGGC
>JBGUWA010000037.1:0-1665 GCA_045220635.1 Candidatus Alloenteromonas sp.
TGGCCTTCCCGAAGGCGCCCAGGTCACCCGTTTCGCCCCATCGCCCACCGGCTTTTTGCACACGGGTTCCCTTTTCACCTCGATGATTTCCTATTTGACCGCGAAGAAATCCGGCGGCGTGTTCTTCTTCCGTCTTGAAGACACCGACACCAAACGCACCATCGAAGGCAGCGACCGCGACCTCATCGATCAATTGAACCTCTTTGGCATCATCCCCGACGAAGGCTGCTTCGCCGATGGGGACAAAGGCGCTTATGGCCCGTACCGCCAAAGCGCGAGGGCCGACATTTACAAAGCCGTCATCAAAGAACTTATCGTCAGGGGTAGGGCATATCCCGATTTCTGCACCCCCGAGGATTTGGATGCCATCCGCAAAATCCAAGAGGAGCGCAAAGAGCTCCCGGGTTACTATGGCGTCTATGCCCGCGACCGCAATCTAAGCAACGACGAGAGGGCCGCCCGCATCGCCGCCGGCACGCCTTGGGTCATCCGCTTTGCTTCCAATGGCGACCATGAACGCAAAGTCAAATTCACCGATGCCATCCGTGGCGAGATCGAACTTCAAGATAACGACACCGACGTCGTCATCCTTAAGTCCGATGGCCTTCCGACTTATCACTTCGCCCACGTCGTCGACGATCATTTCATGCGCACGACGATGATCACCCGCGGCGAGGAGTGGATCCCTTCGACTCCGATTCACCTCGACATGTTCCGCGCCTTGGGCTGGAAGCCTCCCAAATACGCCCACATCCCTTCCATCATGAAGCTTGATAACGGCAACAAGAGGAAACTTTCCAAACGCAAAGACCCGGAAGCGGCAGTTAGCTACTTCATCGACAATGGCTATCCCACCGAATCCCTGATCGTCTATCTGATGTCCATCGCCAACTCCAACTTCGAGGAATGGACCATCGTCAACAAGTCCTTCGACTACATGAAGTTCCCCTTCTCGATCAAGAAGATCTCCACCGATGGCGCTTTGTTCGACCAGGACAAGCTCAACTATTTCTCCAAAGAAGTCATCGCCGCGATGCCCTTGGAGCAGCAATTCGCCCAAATCGAGGCCTACGCCAAACGCTTTGACCCGAAGCTAAACGCCGCCATCGAGAAAGACCCCGAATACATCAAAGCCATCCTCAACATCGCCAAGGTCTCCAAAAACGCCCGTAAGGACTTCGCCAAATATAGCGATGTCTACCCCTTCATCCGTTTCTTCTTCGACGAGGAATTCGAATCCATCTTGGCCGCGGGGTTACCCTTCAACCCGAACACCCCCAAAGACGTCTTGGTCTCCTTCCTTCGCGACGCCAAGGAAACGTTGCCCTTCGGCACCGATGAGTCGGAGTGGTTCGAAGCGGTGAAAGGCATCGGCTCCCGTCATGGCTACGCTACTTCGAATAAGGATTATAAGGCCAACCCCGACGCCTTCTTGGGCTCGGTTTCCGACTGCGCCGAAATCCTTCGCATCGCCATCGTCGGCGTGAACCAATCCCCCAACCTCCATCTCGTTTTGCAGATCTTGGGCAAGGAACGTTCCGTCGCGCGTCTAGAAAAAGTCGCCGCCTCCTTATAAAAAGATTGAGTTTACCGATTTTGCCATTTTGGGCATCATAAATAACCTTTGGTTATTCAGAACAAAGTCAGTTGATTCGGTTTCTGCCT
>JBGUWA010000038.1:0-3486 GCA_045220635.1 Candidatus Alloenteromonas sp.
ATGTGGTGTTGCAACCAACATTGTAAGGGGGCGTTTTTCGAAGCCAACACCGCGTTGCTTTCGTTAACTCTGGTGGGGCGCTTTCAAAAAGCCTCCCCATTTGTTTTAAGAGAGCCTAGGAATTTATGAAAAACTAGGTGTTTATTGCAAAAAGACCTAGAATTACATAAAATTGTAACATGGTATATACGACGAAAGAACTATTGTCTCAGGGCGAGAGCGAGTATTCGATCCGCAAGAAAACCGAAAAAGGCGAACTCTTTTTGGTTGAGCGCGGCCTATATTCGGACTCCCCTTCCCCTTTCGTCGACGAGGCATACCTTTGCAAGAAGTATCCTAACGCCGTCTTGACCGGATTATCCGCGTATTATCTTCACGATTTAACGGACTCCATCCCCACGCAGTTTCACTTCGCAACCCCCCAGCATAGTTTCCCCATTCGTCGAGACGATATCGTCCAATCTTATCAAGATCCTTCGATTTTCCCCGTGGGAATTACCCAAAAGGAAATCGATGGAGGCATGGTGAACGTCTATTCCTTGGAACGTTTGCTCATTGAAACGATACGGCTTCGCGAACGAATGCCTGCGGAACTTTATTACGAAGTCCTCGCCTCCTTCCGGAAGCGGAAAAACGAATTGGATTTCTTCTTGTTGAACGAATACGCGAAACAGTTCAGAAACGGTAAAGCCTTACTCCATAAAATCAAGGGAGTTATTTGATTTATGACGATTCGACAATTAATCAACAAACATCTCGCTTTGGGGCGTTCTTTGCGTGATGCGAGAAACTTGGCTGCCGAGGAAATCATTCTACGAAAAATCGCCTCATCCGAAATGGCGAGCCACGTCACGTTAAAGGGTGGCATCGTCATGTACAATCTCGCCAAAACAGATCGACGCGTCACGCAGGACATCGATTTTGATCTCCTCCGTTACTCCATCGGAAAAACGTCCATTGAGGCGATGATTCGGAAGATGGACGCCGTAAACGACGGGTTCAGGGTCGCGATTACGGGTGAGATCGAGGAATTGCGCCACGAAGACTATCACGGTGTCAGAATCCGGGCCGAGATCAAGGATGCGGATCATGGCAAATTGCAAATCAAGCTGGACATTGGCGTGCATACATACTGGTCCATCGGCCAGGAGAATCTCGCTTTCCATTTCGAAACCGATGACGGAGGCGTTTCGTTAACCGTCAATCCTCCGGAGCAGATTTGCGCAGAGAAACTGATTTCGCTTGCGCGCCTCGGGGCCTTATCCACGAGGTATAAGGATCTCTATGATCTTTATTTCCTAATTGAGAAATGTGGAGTTTCCGCCAAAAGAACAGGAGAAATCCTCCAACTTTTCTTCGACAATTCCCGAAGGAAGCCCAAAGACCTCTACGGACTGGAAGATTCTATCGAAAGCGCCCTCAGCGACCCGGTCTTCCTTGCCGAAGCCTCGCGTCCGGCAGCAAAATGGATTGATGTCAGCGTAGATCAGTTGAAGAACGCCATACTTGATTTCGTTCGTTCGCTGTAAATAGGTTCCTAAATTACTGCATCATTTTCTCTATGCCATATTTATGAAAAACTAGGTCTTTTTGGCAAAAACACCTAGAAATTCATAAATCTTTGCAATGTTGGGCTCGTTTGGATGCCATTCGCTCCCTTGCCTCGGCTTCTTATGCGATAGGCGCTCATAGATACGTTTTTTCGGAACGATGAGCGCCGATCCGCATATTCGCTACACAAAAGAGGTTTGAAACTTGCGCCGATAAGGCCCCGCGATACCCCTTAAAGCAACGCGGATGCCTGTTTGCGAAGCTCCTCCATCTGATGCTCAAGAATATCGTTATGCTCCTTAATCCTTGCTTTCTGATGCGCCTTGAACACCAAATAAAGGATCAACGGCAGGACGAAGAGCAGAAGCAATAGGAACATCAGCAAGAAATTGATGGGTTCGTCATAGATTGGGTTATAGACCTTCTTTTTCGCTTTCAACGCGAAGTACTTGTCTTCGAGTTCCTTGATCGTGGCGTAACTAGGCATATCCATGTCGCGAGCCAAGAGGTTATAGCTGGATCTTCCCCGATGGACATCTTGGGTGTATTTCCATCCAAAGCTTTCGTAAACCTTAAGGTTTCTTTCGCGTTCTCCGTTTTCGCTCCATCCAAGATGGACTTCTTTCGTTTCGATATTCATTTCTTTACTCCATTACGATCGCGTCTCCGATAAAGTTCTCAATCGTCGACCCAGTGACGGAATCCTTGTTGGCGATGAAGGCGTCGAGCAAGGTCGCGTAGTCGCTTTGGATTTTTTCTAAGACCGCCGCGGGAGTCTTCACGCTGGCCTCGATGCCCGATTTGGCTTTGATGTCTTTGGGAAAGTCGGTGAAGTTGGTATAGCCATCATGGTCGGCTTGGATGAACATCATCGGCACTTCGACTTGGAACTCGGTCAAGGCCTCGCCTTTATAGCCATAGAAGGACTGCGTGCGCATCTCCACGTCATACTTACGCGACGTTTTCACCAAAACCTTGGTGTTATAGGTCGGTTCGAAGACGGAAGCGCTGGAATTGAGGTAGATGTCATGGCTATTCTCCCCGCCCAAGCCATACGTGGAAGAATCGTTTTTGATGGCCTTGACGTTACGGATTCCCGCGATGTCGCTTAGGTTGAACCACAAGGTATGGTAGGTGGCGCTGACGCCCCATTTGGTGAAGGATTCCCGTACCTCATAGCCAAGCAACTTGCCTTCGCTGGTCTTATAAAGCTCATTGATATAACCCGTGAACCCCGGCATACCCGAAGCCTTGTTGCCCACGACGGACACATAATCTTGACCGATATAGAAGTCCGCGCAGGAAGGAACGAGGTCTTTGTCCTTGAACTGCACGAATTCGTAGATGTGGCCTTCGATATCCCCTTCCTCCGAACGGTCGATCTGGAAGTATGCCTTGCGGCTAAGCGCGCTGACGCCATATTCCAAGCCAAACGCGTAATGGTTTTCCTTTACCACGTAACGCATCGCGTTATTCTCGGTGACTTGCACGCGCACCGCCCGTTCTCCCGAAGCGACGTCATAACGCATCGCGATTTGGGGCAGCACTTCGCCAAAGAAAGGAATGCTCCATCCCGTCTTATATTGCAGGACATACTCAAGAACGCCTTCATGGTAATCTAACGATGCCGTATAGGTCGTCTCTTTCAAGGTATGCGACGCGGTATCGCCCGGATTGGAATCAAGATAGTTGTTGAAGGCGATGACCGTGGCGTTGACCACGCTTTCCGCCGTCGAAAGAATCGCATAGAACCGCTCCGATTCGTCGAGGTTATTCAAAACCATGTTCCACTGCTCGCCAAAACCGCCATAACGGATGCTCGAGACGTTCACGAAGGACGAGAAATCATAGGTGACCGAAGCTTCGGTGACGAGATTGTCACTATAGGAAGGAAGCATCGCTTCCGGAATGAAGGAATAGGGATCTTGCTTGGTG
>JBGUWA010000039.1:0-3765 GCA_045220635.1 Candidatus Alloenteromonas sp.
ATGTCGAAAAAGACTATCTCTACCAAGGCAAAACCTATCACGCGACCATCACTTATAAGAAGATGCGCAACCTTCGCCTTCGGTACGAACCCGATCGGGGTGGCTTTCGCGTTTCGGTTCCGTTCCGTACCTCGATGGCGGACATCGATCGCTTCATCATGAAATATCTCCCACGCATGGTCAAAACCAAGCAGCGGAAGAAAAACACGTATGAGGACGGCTATCTCTACGTCTTTGGCAAGCGCGTTTACGTGGGCGAAATGGAACAAAACGAAATCATTCCCTATTACAAACGAATCGGCATGCCCGTCATCATGGACCGCGTCGCTTACTATGCGCGAAAGATGGGCGTGAAGAAGGAACACAAGGTACGACTTCGCGACATGAGAAGGACGTTTGGGTCCAATTCCCGTCGCACGGGCGCTTTGACGTTTCAAACTCGACTTATGGCCTTCCCCATCAGCATCATCGATTCGGTGGTGGTGCATGAGCTTGCCCACGATTTCTACTTCGACCATTCCAAGAAGTTCTATGGCGTGGTATACAAATACTGTCCGAACTATGATGCCTTAAGGAGGGCCTTGATCCATGACGGATTCGACATTGAGGATCACAAGTAAAGCCAATCCCCGCATCAAGGAAGTCTGCAAAATCAAAGACCATCCTTCCGCGGAGCTTTTCCTTATCGAAGGGAAACACCTTTGCGACATGGCGTTTGAGACGGGATGCCTCTTAGAAACCTTTAGTTTGGAAACGCCATCCTATCCTCATATTAAAAACACCTTGGTGAACAAGGAAGTCTTGGAGAAGCTTGCGTTTTCTCCTAGCCCCAGCGGCATCGTCGGTTTGGCCAAATCGCCTTCGCTTAAGCCTAAAAGAGAAAAAGTGTTGATCCTAGACCGCGTCCAAGATCCCGGAAACGTCGGCACGATTTGCCGTAGCGCCCTTTCCTTTGGCTACGATCAAGTTTATTTCACCAAAGGCTGTGCTTCCTGCTTTGGCTATAAAGCGATCGCTTCGAGCCAAGGCGCGATATTCCGGCTTTCCCTCATCGACGGCCAAGATGGGAAAACGCTAATCCGTTCCTTGCTTGAAGAGGGTTATGAAGTCATCGCCTCCAGTTTGCGTGGCGCGACTCCGTTAAAAGAATTCAAGCACAAGAATCCGTTTGCCCTCATATTGGGCAATGAAGGCCAGGGCATCGAGGAAAAACTTCTTGCGCTTTCCTCGTCCAAGGTCAAAATCGAAATGGAGGGCATCGATTCCCTTAACGTCGGCGTTGCCGCGGGGATCTTGATGTATTGCCTATGAGAAAATCCTTCTTGCCCTTATTGCCGTTGCTCCTCATCTCTTGCGGTGGGGGCGGTGCTTCTTCGGTGAATCCCGACGAATACTTTTCTTCATTAGACGCCGCGATGAAACAGGGTTTGAAAAACGACGCGATTGGTTTTACCTGCGATAACGGCCACGTCAAGTTGTCGATGAAGAACTCCGAGGGCGACATGAACCTCGAAATCCGTCCGTTCGTTTTGGACGTCCGCGTCGATGGTATTCACGCGAGCAAGATCGCTGACGTCAAAGCCTCGATTCTAGGCGAGACCTCCAAACACTCCGAATCGATATTGTCTGCCTCGGGTTCCAATATCCCCTCGAGTTTAAAAGATCTAGCCGGGGAAATCCGTTTCACGCCGCGCGTCTATGTTGACGCGTCGACCGCTTATTTCGATTTGGCGGACGCTGGCACGATTCGCATGGCCCTTAACACCCTTTTGAAAGAATCCTATCCCGATTACTCTGGCCTCGTCGCCCGTAGCTATAAGAGTCTTGAAGGCTACGAAGAAGTCGAGAAATACATGCCAGTCGATACCAAATTAGAGGAATTCTTTACCACGCTTAACGACGAGCTTGCCAAGTCTTATAAGAATTCCCCGAACGCTTTCACGTTCTCCCAAAACGAAGGCGTCTCCACGATTTCGTTACAGACCGCTTCTTGGTCTACGGTTCGTGCGCTTCTAGACCGCGGCGAAACCATCGAAGCTTCGAGCATCGACCTTTCTTCATTCTTTGACGAAGCGGAGAAAAAGGCCTCGATCGATCGCTGCGCCATCAACGTAGAGTATGCTTCCAGCGGACTGAAAAGCCTCGGCCTCGACATTGCCTTCACGTTTAAGGAAGAAGGCGAGCTATCCGAATCCTATACGCCCTGCAGCACGTGGCAGCTCTCTGGCGATATCAGCGTTGTTTATGGGGAAAGCGCGGCTCCGAAAACGATCACCGAGCGCGTTAAAAAGCAGTGCTTACAAACGGAGCTTGTCCTGCCGTTCTAAGTGAAATTAACCCCTTAGGCCGCTTCGGCGGTCTTTTTTCATAAAATGCAAACTTTGCGTTTTCTATTGCGTGTATACGTAAAAATAGTAGGATTTTGTTAGGTTAAATCCCATGACATTGAAAGAAATACGCAAAAGTTGCCATTTAACGCAACAACAGGCTGCGGAAATCGTCGGCATGCCGTTGCGTACTTTCGTGTGGTACGAAAGCAAAGAAGCAGAGGCCGATCAACTCAAGCTTGAGCGCATCAAAGAAAAACTTCATGAGTTCGCTTCGCATAACACCTCGATCCTAAAAGGCAAAGTCTTGCTCGTTACCGGCGGAACCGGCTCGTTTGGCCACGCCGTCGTGGATCGCTTCCTTTCTACCGACATCAAAGAGATTCGCATTTTGTCTCGCGACGAAAAGAAACAAGACGATATGCGCAAGGACTACGATAACCCCAAACTCAAGTTCTATATCGGCGATGTCCGTAACTACGATTCCATCGTCAACGCGTTCCGTGGCGTCGATTACGTTTTCCATGCCGCCGCATTGAAACAAGTTCCTTCTTGTGAGTTCTATCCTATGGAAGCCATGCGCACGAATGTGGTGGGAAGCGACAACGTCATCAGCGCTTGCGTGGCCAATCACGTCAAGAAAGCCATCTTCCTTTCCACGGATAAGGCGGCCTATCCCATCAATGCGATGGGAATCTCCAAAGCGATGATGGAGAAAAACGTCATCGCCAGAAGCAGGCAGATGCTTCCCGGCGATCCGATTCTGTGCTTGACCCGTTATGGCAACGTCATGGGAAGCAGGGGTTCGGTCATTCCTTTGTTCTTACATCAAATCAAGGAAGGAAAACCTCTCACCGTCACCAACCCTAACATGACGCGTTTCATGATGACCTTGGAAGATGCGGTGGACTTGGTGCTTTACGCGTTTGAACACGGCGAACAGGGAGACCTATTCATCCAAAAAGCTCCTGCGGCCAGCTTGGATACTTTGGCGAAAGCGGTCATGGAACTTCAGGGCGTCAAAGGCGAGCCAACTTATATCGGCACGCGCCATGGAGAAAAGCTGTTTGAGACCCTCGTCACCGAAGAGGAGATGCCTCGGGGTATCGATATGGGCGGCTTCTTCTGCGTTAAAGCGGATAACCGCGATTTGAATTACGATGAGTACTTCACTCGCGGCGACAAGCGATTCAACGAAGCCCAAGCTTATACCTCCCACAGCACCGAACGTCTCGACGTTGAGGGAATGAAAGCCTTATTGAAACGCCTTGAAGAATTTGGCGGTCCCATCAAACAACACGGTTAAGGAGAACGAGTCATGCCTTTCAAGAACAACGGAAAAATCAAACTCATGATCATCGCGGGAACGCGACCGGAATTCATTCGCCTCAGCGAAGTCATCCGTAAATGCCGCGACTATTTCGATACATTGCTCGTC
>JBGUWA010000040.1:0-19863 GCA_045220635.1 Candidatus Alloenteromonas sp.
GGATCGCGGTAAAACGAGGCAAACCGGTGGATCCCAACGTTTTCTATTACCTCGACGCGGTGGAAGAAGCGATTTGCTTCGGTTGGATCGACAGCGTCCAAAAACAAATCGATGGAGTCATTTATCAACGCTTTTCCCCCAGGAAAAACGCGAAGCAATGGACCGAACTCAACAAAGAAAGGGCAAGGCGATTGATTCGTCTTGGTCTAATGACGCCTGCGGGAAAGAAGGTTTTGCCGCCTTTGGGAGCGAGAAGTTACCATCTTGATCCCGATGTGGAAGAAGCGTTAAAGCAAGCGCGTTGCCTTAGCAAATTCAAAGCGTTCCCGCCGCTATACCAAAGGGTACGCGCGAGCAATGTCGCCTTTTACAAGAAGAAAGAGCCCGAAGTCTATGCCATCGCGTTGAAACGCCTCATCGAGGCGACCAAAAAAGGCGAAATGTATGGCGAATGGAACGATTATGGGCGTTTGCTAGAAAATTAGTTACTTCGCTTTCAAATCGATGGAGACGGTTAGTTGGAACACGCGTCCGTTTTCCTTCTTGGTCTTGCGTTGCGTATATTCCAAATGTCTGCCCATCCATAAGGGGAAATAGGTGAAGAGGGTTTGCCCTTTCTTTTGTCGGCTTGCCCCAAGAAGCAAGAAGCGACGGTTCTCATCGATGACCCAGGGGAAATAGCTGAAGCCGCTATATTCGGAGGCCATATGGGTTTGGCTATCTTGCTCGCTGATGCCTTCAAGCTCGAAATCCTTTTCGGCCAAAACCGCATCCTCTTGGACGTCTTTGATTTCTTCGTGGATTTTCAAGGTGCCATCGACGGAAGAGAAATAGAACGAATGCTTTTCCAAATAAAGGGTCAAGTTGCCTACGCGGAGATCGTCTTTCTTATCGTGGCTTCCCACGAAATCAAAGCGAATCGCAAGCTCATCGCCAGGCTTTAGGATGACGTGATCTTCTTCTCCTAGGTTCAAGCGGCACAAAACGGCTTCGCTTTCTTCGTCGAAGCAAACGGCTTCGATGTCGTTGGCAAAGTAGGGGATGCCGATTTTTTCTTCGCCAACCAGGGCTAAGGGGTAGGCGATCTCGCCTTCGAGGTACTCGTTGTTCCTATCGGGCCATTCGCATTCGATTTTGACGATCAAAAGATAATCAAAGAGGCGATTGCGCGCCGTTTCGCTCATCAAGGCGATGTCTTTGAACTGATATTGCTTCCGCGCTTCGATTTCTTTCATGGGTGTCTTCACACAAAATCTAACAGGAACGGCAAAACATGCAAGCGCGCCGAAAGAAATGTCGCTTTGAAATTCCCTTCGTGCCCTGCGCATACAAAACGCGCCTGCGTTAGGCCTACCCTTTTTGGCCTCGCTCCATTACAATAATTAAGACGTCATCGAAGTCTCGAAAACGAGACTGGAGGATCCATATGCAAGCGATCAAAGATGGGAATACCCTAATCTTGCCCTTATCGGGTGAACTTAATTCCGTTAACGCCGACCAGGTGGAAAAAGAAATCAACGCCACCTTGGAAAAATACGAATTCGAGAAGTTGGTGCTGGACTTCCGGGATATGGTCTACGTTTCCAGCGCTGGCCTCCGCGTCATCTTGAAGCTCAAGCAGAAATACAAAAACGTCGCCATCGTCGAAGTTTCCTTAGGCGTATATGACGTCCTTTCCATGACGGGGTTCACCGATATCATGGAAATCCATAAGGCGCTCGTGTTCATCGACGTCAGCCACGCCGAAGTGGTGGGGGAAGGCTTCTTCTCGACCGTCTACCGCATCGACAAAGACACCATCGTCAAGGTGTTCAACCGCGTCTCCGATCCCGATCAAATCCAACGCGAGCTTAACTTGGCCAAGCAAGCCTTCATCTTGGGCATCCCGACGGCGATTAGCTATGACATCGTCCGCGTCGGCGAGAAACTCGGCGTGCGTTTTGAGATGCTTGATTGCACTTCTTTGAAGAACGTCTACCGCGAACATCCGGAAAATTATGGGGATTTGACGAAGAAATACGTCGATCTTTTACACACCATCAACACGACCGAGCCTAGCGATGACCGTCTCCCCTCGGTGCGTTCCTTCTACCAAGAGAAGCTCGAAGCCGCCAAACCCCACATCGGCGAAGAGGCCTATAAACGCTTAGGCAAGCTCCTCGACGAACTCCCCAATCCCCATACCTTCGTCCATGGCGACTGCCACTTCAAGAACATCATGGTTCAAAACGATGAGCTCATCCTCATCGACATGGATACCCTTGCCTATGGCAACCCCATCTTCGAGCTCGCCGCGATTTACGCGCCTTATTGCGCGTTCGAGGAAGACGATCCCGGCAACTCCGAGGTCTTCCTTGGCATGAGCGGGGCGTTCTGCCGTCAGCTCTTCGTCGATTTGCTCAAAGGGTATTTGGGCAAGCAAGACGTGGAAGAAGACCTCACCAAAGTCCGCATCGTCTGCTACTTGCACATGATTTGGTGGACGCTTGCGAACACTCCTGAGAACACGGTGCGTCTGCAAGGCAACACCAAACGTCTATTGGAGCTTCTTCCCAAGGTGGAGAATCTAAGTCTGAACTATGGCCCGTCCAAGAAGTAACGAGAACGAGAAGTATCTCGCCGCTTACTTAAAAAACGAATACAACGCGAACCGCTTGATGACGGTCATCTGCGCGGCCGCGGCGGTTTTGCTTGGCACCATCTGGATTTTCTATTTGACCGGCGTCTTCCCCGTGCCGCGGCATTCGCTTTTGATGACCAACATCGCCATCCCCATCTGCATGGGGTTGCTGCTTTCGCCATTGCTATTCTTACGCACGGAATGGCTGAAACGGCCTGGCTATAAGTACTACCTGATCATCGCCTTCGTCGTCGCCATTTCCTATCTCAACGTCGCCATTCCCAAGCATATGGTTTTGGCGTGGGCGATCCCCATCGTTTTGGTGAACCATTATTACAACCCGCGTTTAGGAAAAACGACTTTTGCCGTCGTCGCGGGAATGATGCTCATCACGATGTATCTGGCGATGCTTTTTGGCGAATTCGATCCTTATTTGCTCACGGGCGAAATCGATTCGGCGGAAGAGAGTCTTTATTCGATTCATCTCGATCGTTATTTCCCTGACACCTATGATGGACGCATCGCCTTCTTAAGCGCCTTGACGACCGAGGCCAAATCGAATCGTTACCTCGCGATCTTTACCTTTTATTATTTCGGCCGCATGGTCAGCCTCACGATCATCTTCTTCCTCTCCAACACCCTCAACAAGCGTACCTACAAACTCTTCCTCGACGAGTTCAACGCGAATGCCGAACAAGCCAAGATCAATAACGACCTAAACGTCGCCAAAGAGATCCAGCTCTCCTCTTTGCCTACGGGTTATTTCAATTCGTCGCATTGCGAAATCACCGCCGAACTGCATGCCGCCAAGGAAGTCGGGGGCGACTTATATTTCTATACCCCGCTCGATGAAAACCATGTCGCCATCGCCATCGGCGACGTTTCGGGGAAAGGCATTCCGGCGGCGATGTTCATGATGAAGACCATCACTTGCCTGAGAAACTTCCTTTCCTTAGGGCGTTCTCCCGCGGAGACTTTACGCGAAGTCAATCGCGCCTTATACGATGGCAACGAAAACCAAGTCTTCGTGACCTGCTTTCTGGGCATCATCGATTTCAAGGCGAAGAGAATGGTTTTCGCGAATGCGGGTCACAATAAGCCTTTGTTTGGCCAAAGCGGCCGTTTCCGTTATCTTCCCTGCAAGGCTGGTTTCCTTTTGGGCGTCATGGAAGAAGCGGCGGTTTGCGATGAGGTGATGCCGTTACGCGATGGCGACTCCATCTTGCTTTATACCGATGGCGTCACCGAAGCCCGTTCCTCGAGCGGGGAATTCTTTGGCGAGAAGAAATTGCAGGAATTCGCCAATTCCAAAGACTTCTCTTGCCCATTGGAAATGACGCGAGGGTTATTGGATACGGTGGAGGAATTCGCCGCTGGGGCGGAACAAAGCGACGACATCACCCATTTGCTCATCAAGATTTCCGATAACGAAAAGAACCGCTTCGACGACCGTCATGTCGACGCGAATGCGGAAGCCGTGTCCACGTTGCTTTCCTTCATCAAGGACTTCGCGACTGAAGAGAAACTCGACGCGGAACTCGTTTCCAACTTGCTCGTCATCGGCGACGAACTTGTCTCGAATATCATTAAATATGCCTATGACGATGACGAGAAGGGCGATATCTATCTGCGTTTGCTTCGTAACGATACCGAGTTTGTCATGACGCTTGTCGACCATGGCAAACCCTTCAACTCTTTGGCGGTCAATCGCGACAAGCTTTCTGGCGATGCGCAAAGCCAACCCGTTGGAGGTCTAGGCATCCTGATCGTCAAGCGCATCATGGATAACATCACCTACGATTACCTCAATAAAAAGAACATCCTCATTCTGCGGAAGAAGCTTTCATAGCGAAGGAGAACCTTATGATCAAAGTCTACGGCATGCCCTCTTGCCCCTATTGCGCCTACATCGAGCAGCAAATCGAAGGGAACCCCGAATTCGTTTACCTTGACATTGGCAAGGACGTTCACTTGCTCCACGAGTTTTTGGAACTCCGTGACCATGACCCTGCCTTCATCCCCTATAAGGAAGTGGGTGACGTTGGCATCCCTTGCTTCGTCCGGGAAGACGGCTCCATCACCATCGAACCCAAAGAAGTGGGGCTACGTTCCCTTAGCGAAGCCAGCTGCGGCATCCACGGCTGCTAAAAGAAAAAGAAACGGGTTTTGCGACGTATTCGAAGCAAAATCATCGTGAAAGGAGGCCAAATATGGATCAAATACAACGTAAAGAAGACGGCTCCCTGGTTATCTTTGATAACGTTTTCTATCCCGTAAGCCCCGGTGGCATGGAGGAGGAATTCGAGTATCGTTTCTCCCCCGAACAAGTAAAAGCCTTGGAGGCGCAGCTATCCAAAGACCATCCGGGCAAAAGCTTGGAAGAGGCCTTGAATGAATATAATGGCGATACCCTCCGCGAGTACTTACTGAAAAACAAACTCGAGTTTTCTCTGCTTTAAATTGACGAAAGGACGACGCTTTATGGTCCAAAAAACAAATTTCTTCGCCCCTTCCTATGACGTCATTGTCATTGGTGGGGCCTTAGCGGGGTTAGCCTCGGCCTTGACCCTTGCTAACAAAGGCAAAAAGGTCTTGGTATTAGAACAGCATAACCTGCCTGGCGGCGTGGCCACCTCATTTGTCCGAGGCGACGTCGAAATCGAAGGCGCGCTTCACGAGATGATGTCCATTGGCCCCAAGGAATGTCCGCTTAAGATTCGCAGGTTCTTCGAGGAGATGGGCGTCGATATCGAATGGCTCCGCGTTCCCGAAGCCTATCGTTTCGTCGATGGCAAAAGCGGATTGAGCGTCTTGATTCATCCAGGCACCCATGGCGATTTCGAAACGCCAGCCAAGGAAATCGCCGACGCCTGTGGCGACTCCGATGGCAAACTCTATGAGAAGATCCTATCGTTACTGAATCTTTGCCACACCGTCTATGAGTCGGTCAACGTCTTGTCCGTGACCCATATGTCGAAAGCCAAGATGCTTTTGAAACACGCAGAATTCGTCAAGACCGCCGGCTATAGCGCCAAAGAGGTCATCGATACCTTTGGTTTGCCCCAAAAGGCCATCGATATCTTGTCGGCCTATTGGATTTACGTCGGCGACGTTTTGGAGAACCTGCCCTTCACCGTTTGGGCGGTCTTGATGGCGGATTATCTTGGCTATGGCTCTTATATTCCCAAAAAGTTCTCGCATGAGATGTCCTTGAAGATGGCGGAAGCCGCGATCAAAAAAGGCGTGCAGATCGAATTTGGGATGCGCGTCGACAAGATTCTGGTGAAGAATGGCCACGTGGAAGGGGTGAGGTTAGCTTCGGGAGAAGAAATCAAATCCCGTTACGTCGTCTGCGGCGCTTACCCTGACAAAGCCTATACCCAGATGATCGAGCCGCTTTCGGAAGTGCCGGAAGGAGCGCTTAAATACGTGAACGCCAAGACGATTGGGGTGACTTGCTTCTCGGTGGTCATGCTTTTGGATTCGACCCCAGAAAAACTTGGCATCAAGGATTACTCGACTTTCTATGCCGCGGATGGCATGGACCTCAAACGCATTTGGGGCGAAGCCAGCACCTCGGGTCCCTATAACTACATCACGAGCATCTGCACCAATTTGGCCAACCCCGATTGCTCGCCTAAAGGCACCTGCGTCTATTCCATTACCTTCCTGCCGCGTCCGGAAGGCTGGTTTGGCGTCACCGAGGAAAACTACGATGAGATGCGTCGGAAAAACGCCGAATACTTCATCGACATGGAATCGAAGCGCTTGGGCGTGAACTTGCGCGACCACATCCTCGAACTCGTCATCGAAACCCCCGTCACCATTTCTCACTATACCGGGGCGTATCGAGGTTCCATCTATGGCTACATGCACACGATGGACGACCATATCATCGCCAGGCTCCAGATGGGCGATGCGGAAAATTTCATCCAAGGCCTATCCTTCGCGGGAGCGCATCAAATCTCCGGCGATGGCATGGGTCCGGCCGTCACCAACGGCCGCAAAGGCGCAAAGATCATCCTCGACATGATGGAAGAGGATGCCAAGGAGGGAAAATAAGATGAAAGTCAAAGGATTTCTCAAAGATGTCGGTGGCGCTAGCCGCGTCACCAAACGCCGCAAACAAATGTTCGATGAAGCATCGAGCACCCCAAACCCCGTCGATCCGATTGGGGCGGTGGCCAAAGCCTTGCATCCAGGTTTCCTGACCTTGAAAGTGGTGGATGTGCGCCCGGTTTCCTTATCGGCGAAAACCATTACGTTCTCCGCGCCTCATCTCCCTCTATTCCAGGCAGGGCAATATCTCACCCTCGTTCTGAAAATCGGGAATTCGCGCGTTACGCGTCCGTTTTCGATTTCCTCGGCGCCGTATCAGACGCGCGGCGAAAACCCCATCGTCGAAATCACCGTTCGCAAGCCGCGCGCCCAAGGTTTCGTCGCCGATTATCTTTACGATAACGTCAAACTTGGCGATGAATTCGAAGGCGAAGTGGGTCTAGGCCAGTTCTATTACGATGGCATCAGGGACGCCAAAGACGTCGTCGCCTTAGCGGGTGGTTCGGGCATTACCCCGTTCTTGTCCATGGCAAAGGAAATCAAAGAGGGCAAACTCGATTGCAACCTCACGATTTTGTTTGGCTCGGTCGACGAGAAAGACATCATTCTCCGCGATGAGCTTGAAGCCGCCGCTTGCGACAAGGTCAAAGTCGTGCACGTCCTTTCGGGCGAAAATCCGGATTGGAAAGGCGAAAAAGGCTTCCTCTCCGCCGAAATCATCAAGAAATACTCTGCCCAAGACACGACCTATTTCGTCTGTGGCCCCCAAGCGATGTACGAGTTCGTTCGCGAAGAGCTTGCCAAGCTTAATGTGCCTGCGCGCAGGATTCGTTTCGAAGTGTTTGGCTCTCCCAAAGACATCACCCAATACGAAGGCTATCCCCAGGAGCTTGCGGGCAAGACCTTCAATCTCACCGTCGTGCGCGGCATCCAAGAAGACGTGATCCCCGCCCTTGCGACCGAACCGTTAGCCGTGGCGTTAGAGCGCGCGGGCATCAAGATCCATACCGCTTGCCGCAGCGGCGCTTGTGGCTTCTGCCGCGTCAAAGTGCTAGAAGGCCCCTTCTATGTCTGCCCGATTGGCGATGGGCGTCGCGCGGCCGACAAAGACTTCGATTACGTTCATGCCTGCTCGACATATCCTTTAGGTGACGTCAAGATCAAGGTAAATATCTGATTCGCGGACTAATGTAATGCTGGGCTGCCCGAAACGGCAGCCCTTTTCAAATTCAAAAGCAGTGGGGTTTTGCGCGGTTTTAAGGCTTCGTTTCTCGGTTATCTTAAATAGTTGGAGCAAATAACCGCCACCTTGGGAAATTGGGTATACAATCATGGCTATGAAATTGCTGTATTTAGGGTTAAAGTCCTCTCCCGCCGCGCATCGGACCCTCGAGGAACTCAAAGCCGAAGGGTTCAACGCGACCTTGCTTTCCGGCGAGAGCCTCCGCCATGCGGTTGACTATTACCCTGAAGAGCATAATTTCCTTTCTTTGCGCCACCTCGAGGAAAAAGACAAAGCCGAGAGCATCCTTTGCCTATTCGTTTTGCCTGACGAGAAACTCGAGCAAGTCAAAAACACGATTCGCGGTTACACGAACAACTTCGCCGACATCAAAGGCTTCATGTTCTCTCGCGACATCGAAGATTACGAAGGGTCGTTATAAGCCATGAACTTCCCAATGTTTGCCTATTTGGCGGTCCTTTTGGTCGCGGGTTTGTTATCGACGCGATTGATGCGTCTATTAAAACTTCCTAACGTCACTGGCTACATCATCACGGGCATCGTGATGGGGCCTTTTGTCTTTGGCGCGCTTTTTCAAAGCTACGATTCCATCAAAGATGGATTGATTTACGGTTATGTCCGCGATTTGAAATGGGTGTCGCAGGTCGCTTTGGGTTTCATCGCTTTCTCAATCGGTACTTCGTTCCGCGTCTCCACGGTCAAAACGTTGGGGAAGCGGATTCTCGTCATCACATGCCTTGAGGCCTTGGGCGGATCGTTGCTTGTTTTCCTTGCCTTAATGGTCGCCCATTTCCTCGCTCCCGAGGCCATTCCTTGGGAAGTGACGTTGACTCTAGCGGCGATCGCAAGCGCTACGGCGCCTGCCGCGACTTTGATGGTCATCAAACAGTACAACGCCCGCGGACGATTCGTCGATACACTTCTGCCCGTCGTGGCTTTGGACGATGCCGCGGCTTTGATTTTGTTCGCGATCTTGTTCCAAATCGCCAAGACAATGGCGACGGGGCAAGCGTTCTCCCTTTACGCGATGATTGGCAAGCCAATTGTCGAAATTGTCCTTTCTTTGGCGTTTGGCGTGGTGATGGGATTATTGATTTCCTTTGCCAACCGTTTCTTCAAATCGCGAAACAATCGCCTGATTCTTTGCATCGTCGTGGTCTTCGCCGCGCTTGGTCTATACCTGCTTTTCCAGAACCCATCTTGGGGCGGCTTCGAACTCTCTTCCTTGCTTATGTGCATGATGGCGGGAGCGGTGTACTCCTCGATGCGCAAAGACGCTTCGCCCACCCTCGACGTGCTCGACCGCTTCACCGCGCCGGTGTACATGATGTTCTTCGTTCTTTCGGGCGCTTCGCTCGACTTAACGGTTTTCGCGGGTCCGCAAGGTTACATGATCGTCATTATCGCAGGGTTATATCTCCTCTTCCGCGTTGGGGGCAAATGGCTTGGGGCGTTTTCGGGAGCTGGCCTTACGCATGCCGAACCGGAAATCCGTAAGTACTTAGGTTTCGCTTTGGTGCCTCAGGCGGGCGTCGCCATCGGTTTGGCCACCACGGCAAGCTCCTCTTTTGGCGACCATCCCTCGGGTGGCATCATCCTTGCCGTTATCCTAACTTCGACCTTAATCTACGAGCTCGTCGGTCCGTTGGCGGCGAAGTTTGCCTTAACCAAGGCCAAAGCCATTCCCGAGGAGCCTGCAAGCCCTGCTAAGAATTCTTAAGAAAACGTGGTAGGATATTGAAGCGACCTCAGTCGCATCCCAAACAATGGAAGAACAAAGCAAAGCAAAACAGAATTTCATTCGTTTCCGCGACGTCCTCATGAAGACCACGAACGGCATGGCCATCGGTCTTTTTGGCACGTTGATCATCGGCACCATCTTGGATTTGTTCGGCATGATTCCCGCCCTCGAAACCATGAAGGTTTGGTCGAGCGCCGTCAAATCGCTTATGGGCGCGGGCATTGGCTTAGGCGTCGCCCTTGCCTTGAAGCGTCAAGGCGTGGCGGTGGTGGCCATTATGGCTGCGGGGTTCCTTGGAAACTTCGGACTCATTTGGGTTGGTAGCCAAGAATTCGAACTGGTGCAGTGGACCGTTGCCCGTTTCTCGGATCCGTTATCTTGCTATATCAGCGCGATGATCGCGGTCATCGCCATCAAATACATCATGCGCCGGAAGACGCCGGTGGATTTGATCTTGATTCCTTTGGTGGGATTAGTGGCCGCGATTGGCTACTCCGTCTTGCTCGCCGAATGGGTTCACTTCATCACGTTGCTTCTTGGCCGGCTCATCGAAATTTCCTTCGCGGCGGTCGCGCCTTTGATGTGCATCATCGTGTCGGTGCTCATGGGCATGGCGTTGACCTCGCCGATTTCCTCGGTGGCCATTTGCACCGCCATCCATATCGGCAACGTTCCTCTTGCCGCGGCTAGCGCCCTCATCGGATGCTGCGTGCAGATGGTTGGCTTTGCCGTCCATACCGCCAAGGACAACAAGTGGGGCGCCGTTTTAGCTGTTGGCTTAGGTACCTCTATGCTGCAATTCAAAAACATTTTGCGCAAACCCATCATTTGGCTTCCAACCATCATTATCTCCGCAATTCTTGGTCCTTTTGCGCTTTTATTCCCCGTAAATGGGGTGGTCGCGGAAAGCGAATCCGCCTTATCCGTGGGCGCAGGAATGGGCACTTCTGGCTTAGTTGGGCCTATTAACTTCTTGGCCACTCTGGGATTCGACTCTTGGGTGACGTGGACGTTGATTCTATGCGTTTGCGTGGCCGCGCCTATTGTTTTGACCCTTTTGGCAGATGGGATATTACGCAAAGCCAACGTCTTAAAAGAAGGCGATTTCTCCTTGAAGGCGGAACTCTAAGGCAATTACCCTTTCTTTTGAGAAAGAAACCCGCTATAGTTTCACCATGAATTGGCAAGAAATCTGGCAAAGTATCGTTAACTACTTCCAATCGAACTTCTGGAATATCGTTTGGTTTTTCATCATCCTCGCGCTTGGCATCTTCCTGATTCCGCTTTTCCTTTTCATCCTCAAGCGGATTTTGCGCCGCAACAAAGTGGATGAAATCGCCATCCGTTTCGTTGCCACGATCATCCGTTTCTGCCTCTGGCTGCTATTGATCTTGCTCTTGCTCCATATTTTGGGCGTGCCCATCACCGGTTTGGCTACGGGCATCTCCGCGGCCATCTTGGCCATCGGCATGGCCCTCAAGGACTTCCTCTCCAACATTGCCTCGGGCATCATCTTGGTGGGTTCGAAAAAATACGCCAAAGGCGATTTCGTTCACCTCCAAGCCCAAAACGTCGAAGGCAGCGTGGAAGACATCAACATCCTCTTCACCACCCTTCATACCCCCGACAATACGCAGGTCACCGTGCCCAATAACGCCATGGTCAACGGCGCGGTCATCAACCTTCACGCCTATCCGACGCGTCGCGTCGCCATCACCTTTCCCGTTGCCTTTGAATCGGACACCAAGGTCGTTAAGGAAACCCTTCTCGCGGTGTGTGATGCCAATGGCTTAATCTACCGCGATCCGAAACCGCTCTGCCGTCTAAAGACCATCGACGATACGGCGTTAGGCTATTTCTTGACGTGCTTCTGCGACAAAGAAGATTACTGGGATGTCTATTTCTACATCATGGATCGCGGCTATGACGCGCTTAAAGCCGCCGGCATCACGGTTCCCTTCAAGCAGGTCATGGTCTCTCAACACAAAGACGTGGAGATTCCCGTCGAATACGATGGCCTTCCCGAACGCGTGGAGAAGAAGCGTTCCGTCACCCAAAAGAAGGTGACGATGGAAGACATCGAAGATCAAGGTTGGGCCGTCATGAAACAAGAGACCAAGCGCATCAAAAAAGACTACGCCGAAAAGAAAAAGGCTGCGGAAAAAGAAGAAAAGGCTGAGGCCAAAGCAGAAAAGAAGGAAGCCAAACAAAAGAAAAAAGATGAAGCCGAGTAACGCGCTTCATCTTTTCTTTATTTAGAGCAATGTGGCAACCGTGAGGTTCTCGGTTTGGTCTCCGCGGAGCTTACTATAGAGCAAGTTCGGGTTCTCAAACGTATCATAATCGCCAATGTGGATGTTCGCCATGGGGATGCCAAGACGACGGCATTGGACGAGGATCATCATCGGCACATCGACGAAGTCCACGCCATCGGTGCGCTTGCACGCGGCGCGGTATCCACGGTCCATCAAGTTCTCGATCAAGGCCCTTTCGACGTGGGTGTGAGAGAAGGTCAAGCAGGGGCCCATATAGACTTCCAAAGCTTCGGGGCGAAGGTTAAATTGTGTGATCGCGGCGTGAAGTTTTTTCTCAAATTCTTCCGATACGGCCGCATTTAAATCGATTTTGGCTGCGCCTAGGACACCCGGGCAGGCGAAGAACAAAGGCACTTCATCGTTAGCGAGGATCCCAAGCTCGACGCCCTTGCCTGCCTTGGCAAGGAAGGAGTCGACGATCTCGACGTCGTTGGGGCGTTGCCGATCCACGCCATAGGTGGTCGCGCGAAATAGGGGAGAGAGGTATTCGATGTGTTTCATGGTGTTCATATTATCGCCTAACTTTTTTCCTTTGTTGATAAAAATTCACGAATTTTTCCACATTCGCCCTTTTTTCCCGAATAGGTAAGTGGGAGGTATCTTATGAAAACCCAAGAACCCATCAAAGTCGGCCGCATCGCGCGAGCCATCGAACGAGCCCTCGGCTTGTCCTTAACGGGGGAAGTGGCCATCTACATGTCCGCGGAAGAAGTCAACGCCCTCGCCGCCAAAAGGCCATCCGCTTACCTAAGGCAACTCGAGGAAGTCGGTTCGATCATTAAGAATCCGGACTTCGTTTGCTTCGACGCGCCAAGCGAAACCTTCTCCTTCACGCGAAGCTACATCCGCGAAGGCCAGCTCAACATCGTCTTCGTCAAAGTAAGACGCAAAGCCACGCACTGGTACGTCGAGGGCATCGAAAACGGCTTAAAGGTCGCCATGCCTTCGCTCTATGGCCACGCGAATTTCGTGCGCCCGCAATACAAGAAATTGCCCGAAACCGTCTAAGCGCCTAGAATGTTGGCCATGAAGAAACGCGTGGTCTTCTTGCTCTTGGCGATCGCCCTAACGGGGCTCATCGTTTTCACCTCGCTTAATACGGGGTCCACGTATAACTCGATCGGCGGCGTCATCGGCCCTTGGGTCAACCGCGTCTTTTTCTTCGGCCGCCTCAGCGATGCCGAAGTGTCCATCCTCGTGGGCTTTGGCAGCAAATTCCTCGGCCATTTCTGGCTGTTCTCGTTGACGGGATTGTTCTATTGGCTTTTCTTCCGCGCCTTCCCCAACAAGAAAAACGCCCTTTTCGTGGCGTTGCTTCTCCTTGGCGCGTTTTTGGCGAGCCTAGGCGAAACGATTCAGATCTTCACTGCCGGGCGTTACCCAAGCTTTGCCGATGTGTTGCTTAATTTCATGGGCTTTATCTTCTTGCCCGTGACTTGCGTGCTATTCCTCCGCTTTAACGCGAGCGTACTTCCCAGCGAGGACGTCGTTAAGGAAGACCGCGAGAACTAAGGAGGCGAGGATTACCCCGAAATAGGCGAATGACGCCGCGACGATATGCGGATTGTTCGTGTAGTCGAGGAAGGGGAAGGCGTACATATGCGTGCCAAAGATCGGCGCGTCATCCCAGATGACCGTGCGGAAATAACCGAAGATGTGGTAAAGGATCGGGAAGAGCATGCCATTGAAGAGCAAGCCAAAGCGTACCGTTCCTTTTTCTTCGAGGAAGAGCCAGTCGATTAAGGGTCCCACGAGCAACGTGGCGTTGAACATGATCGCGAAGGTTCCCGCCGGAGCGTAGCCCCCTGGCATGAGGTAGGTCAAATAGATCGTCCCCGCAAGAATGGCGAAGACATTGGTGATTAGACCAATGGGCATATAGGGTCCTGCCGGAACCCCAAACACGCCATGACGGATCAAATCGATGAGGTTGAAGATGACTTCCAACATCATCACGATCATGGCCACTAAGCCGATTTCCACGCAAAAGTGGCCTAATCCTGCCCAAAGGGAATTGAATTGGGCGAGATAAGGACCGTAGCTGACCATATACAGGATCAGAATCGTCAGACGAATGAGCAGGGCTATGAGGCGGTTTCTTAAAACCATGCCCATATCATAACGCGGTTTATTTGTTTTCCATAGAAGGACTACAATATGCCTATGCTTAGCCTCCATCTAAAAGATGACCAATACCCCTTCACCGGCGTGACCCACATCCGTGACGTCAGCCGCGCCATCGTCTTGGACGAAAACGGATGCGTCGCCCTCCATGTCGTGGAACGCGACGACATCTTTTGCAATCAACGCTACCTCGAGACCCCTGGAGGTGGGGTTGACGAAGGGGAGACCTTCGAAGAAGCCTTATGCCGCGAATGCCGCGAGGAACTAGGCTATGAAATCGAGATCGTTTGCTTTCTTGGGGAAGTGGACGACTATTACAACTTGATCGGCCGCGAAAACCATAACCGTTATTACCTAGCCAAACGAAAAGGCTATGTTGGTTTGAACCGCGTTTCCGAAGGGGACCAATATATCAAACAGACCATTTATCTCCCCATCGACGAAGCGATCGCGGCTTATCAAAGCCAAGACCCAACCTTGGTTTCTGGGTTAGTGAGGCAAAGGGAACTGCCCATCTTGCTCGCGGCCAAAGAAGAAATGGCGAAACGAGGGATAATCTAGGCCAAAAATAATGAATTTCCCTTGCGTTATCCGTAGCGTGTGCGTATATTAATCGAGCCGTGGCGCAATTGGTGAAACGGTGAACACATTCGGCTGTGAACCGAACATGAACGGGTTCGACTCCCGTATTGCGCCCCATCCTTAGAAAACTTAAAAATGGCCGAGCGATCTGCCATTTTTTTCTTGGACTAAAAAAGTTTTATATGTTGTGGCACACTTGTGGCACTCATCTTGGTAACATATATGCAATAAGGAGGCATCCCAACATGAAAGAAGAATTATTGAAAGGTTTAAGCGAAGAGCAAATTGCCAAAGTGAAAAGCTGCTCCAGCGGTGAAGAGATTTTTGCCGCGGCGAAACAAGAAGGCGTTGAACTCACCGATGAACAATTAGCGGCCGTTTCCGGTGGTGGTTGCTTCTCTGATGACGACGACAAAGACAGCGACAAAAAAGACGGCGGCCATCCTAAAATCCTAGACTAATTCGTCGAGTTTATCTTGAAAAGATAATTCAGCGTTGCGCTACGATTCCGATTTGCCATTTAAGCATCGGCATCGGAAACTCGTTTGATGATTCGCGACATCCTCTTGCAAAAGGGATGTCGTTTTTCATTCGAGGGGATTCCAAGTGACCTATTCTTGGAACATTGGGGTGGATAAATAACGTTCGCCCGTGTCGGGGAGAAGAACGACGATGTTTTTGCCTTTGTTTTCGGGGCGCTTGGCCAGGGTAATCGCGGCAAACAAAGCCGCACCCGAGGAAATGCCAACGAGCATTCCTTCGTTATGGGCGATCAGTTTGCCGGTGGCGAAGGCGCCTTCGTTAGAGACGGGGATAATCTCGTCATAGATGCTCGTGTTCAACGTTTTGGGAATGAAGCCCGCGCCGATGCCTTGGATTTTGTGCGGACCCGCGCGACCTTCGCTTAAGACGGGGGAAGTGGCGGGTTCGACCGCGACCACTTTGATGTTGGGATTTCTTTCCTTGAGGGCTTTGCCCGTGCCCGAGATGGTGCCGCCCGTGCCGACGCCTGCGACGAAGAAATCCACCTTGCCATCGAGATCCTCATAGATTTCGACGCCCGTCGTCACGTAGTGGGTGTTTGGATTGGCGGGGTTGGTGAACTGCGAAGGGATGAAAGCGTTGGGGATTTCCCTGGCGAGCTCTTCCGCTTTTTCGATCGCGCCTTTCATTCCTTTGGCCCCTTCGGTAAGGACGAGTTCCGCGCCATAGGCCTTAAGAAGATTGCGACGTTCTACCGACATCGTTTCGGGCATCGTCAAGATGATGCGCAAACCTTTTGAGGCGGCGACCATCGCCAAACCGATGCCGGTGTTGCCGCTGGTAGGTTCGACCAAGACGGTGTCCTTGGTGATGAGGCCTTGCTTTTCAGCGTCTTCGATCATGGCCTTGGCGATGCGGTCTTTGACGCTTCCGGCAGGATTAAAATATTCGACTTTTGCGATGATATTGCCCTCAAAACCCAATTTCGCTTTCAGGTTATTGAGTTCCACAAGCGGGGTTTTTCCCACGGTTTCTAGGATGCTTCGATAAACTTTCATGTTGATTCTCCGTTCTTATCGAGTCGGTCGGATAACGAAATTATGGTGTGTTGATTCCGCGCCCGCAAGGAAGATGATAAGTGTCTATTTGTTTTCCCTTTTCTCGCGAATCGATAAAATAGTCGGATGTGAGGACGTAAGCGTCCTTGATCCGCGAAGGAGAAGGCACATGAGCACAGATGCAATCGTCTTATTGTTGCTATCGCTCGTGCTTTTCGGCCTCCTGCAAGCGGCGTGTCTCACCGCGGGGAATTGCCCCTATTCCATGTATTACGAATCCCATGGTTTGGTGAAGAAGAAAGGCCTTCTTAAGCTCATCTATTTCCCACCGAAGCATTTCCATCGCTATTCCCTTTGGGAAGTGACGTTCTTCTTCGGCTCGTATCTCATCATCTTCACCGAGATGATTCTTTTTGGCATCGGGTTCGCGGTGCCCCAAGCCCATTTCATCGGCCTTCACGTGAGCTGGATTTCCCTTCTTGTCGGCCTGCTCGCCGAATTATGCCGCGCCATATCCATTCGCTTTCAAAACCGCAGCGAGCGGAATCTGCGCAATGACCCGATGCCTGAGTTCGAAGACAAAGACTTTGAAAAAGGCCTCGTCGCCCAGTCGGTGCGGCAGGGCATCATTTATCGCGGAACCATTCGCGGCGCCCTGGAAGCCCTATACGAAAAGAAGACCACGCAGGCACCCTATGAGGTCCTTGAAGCCATCGACGAAGAATTCATCCAGTATTACCGCGATTGCCACAAGATCTACGTCGAAGGGAACAAAGTCATTTACCGTTAACCCAGTCTCTTCTTATCTATATATAGATAATATAAGGATAAGGGAACCCATGAACGAAAGGAGCCACGATGAAGAAAGTCCGAATCACCGTCATGCGCGTCGCCCGTTATGACGACTTGATCGCCAAGTACGAAAACCCCATCGAACACGCTTGCTTCATGAAGGAAGGACAAGTGTTCATCGCCAATGGCTGGCAAATCCCCGAAGGCTTCTGCCAAAGCGCTTGGGATAATCTTTCCCCGTTCGTCTTGGCGTTATCTAGCGGTGGCAAAAACCTTTATGATGGCTGGATGAAGGACGAGAAGTCGGCGATGATTTCCTGTAACGATGGCTTCCGCCCCGTCAGTTTCCTGCTTGAAACCATGGAAGAAGACGCGGATTAGCTTAGCTAACCTCCGAAGAAAAAAGACCGAAGCCAGGATGCGTTCGGTCTTCTTTTGTTATGGGGGATCACTTGGCGCCTTGATAGAAATCGGCGGTATGGACGGCGTTAGCGACAATCAAGATCGTGCTTTGGTTCAAGGCGACGAGCAATTCGTCGGCGACTTTGTAAACCTTGGCGGCATCGGAGGTTTCGGCGATGCAGACGAAAGTGTATTCAAGGGTCACGACATGGTATTCGTCGCGCCAGACGCCCCTAGCCTCATACATCGTGAAGCCATCGGGGAATTGGTCCATCATCGCGTTATGGACGATGTTCTTGGCATCCTCTAAGGGCATCTCCAGCTGGTAGGTTTCCTTGTCGTTGGTGCCGACGTACATGGTGTATTCGGTGGCGAGCTTTTCCGGGAAGTAGCTACGCACCAACGACCACGTCGACAAGCCGATGGCCACGGCGGCAAGAGAACATAGGATGGCAAAGGGCAATTTCTTCATTGTTTTGTACCTCGGGGAAATCTTATCACACCTTCCTTTGCATATAAGACTAATTAGTCAAAGGAGTAAAAAATCCGTCAAAGTATCTTTTTCTCTTCTTTAGAAGAAGAAAAACCTTATAATAACCCCCTTGGACAAAGGAGGAATTGCCATGAAAAAACAAGCTGCATTACTACTCGTCCTCTCCTTGCTTTGCGTCGGTTGCGACGCGGCGAAGGATAACACCCTTACCCTCGCCCTTCATTCCAAAGCGTTCGCGACGAGCATCAATCCCAAAAACGCGCCTGCTTTGGACACGTATCATTTGCTCGGAAACGGCGACGTGCCTTACGTCAAACTTAGCCAATACTGCGCCGCGCTTGGCGACAGCATGACCTATAATCCGTATTCGGTCGCCAAAAACGAAGGGGTCTATACGGTCTCTTACGCTTTGTCGGAAGAAGAAGGGGCGAAGAAAGTGGCGGCGTTTAGCTTCGATCCCAAATCCCAACAAGTCGCTTTCTTCGAGGGCGCGAGGAACCAATACCGTTTCTATGCAAGCCTCGATCCCTATGCCGATGGCCTCGATAGCGTCTACCAACCCAATAAGGAAAAGACCACGTTCGCCCGTTTATGGGAGAAACGGACCATCGACGTCAAGAAATATGACTTGGCCTTCTTTGAACAAGGAGATGAAATCTACGCCCCCTTTGGCTTAATCCAAGCCGTTTTCTCCGAACGCGCCGCGGGAGACGGACCCAAACCCATGATCTTCAACGGCCGCGACTACTATCGGACGACCTCGACGGGGAATAAGGCTTCTTGCCTTTCCTCCAACCTCTATTTCCGTTACGTTGACCAATACCTATTGGAACTTGCGATGGCGGTGAGCGACGCCGTCATTCCCACGACGATGGATTTCGCTCCCGTTACCGCGGGTAGCGGCGAGAAATATCGCTTCGAGACCGATAAGGTCGTCACCCCCGAATTCACGCCTTCTGGCGCCTCAGCCAAGAGCAAAGCCCTTCCCGATTTCAAGATCCGCTTGGCGCTTACGACAGATGGCAAAGGCACCTATAGCTTCCTCGACGCGAACACGGGCAAAGAGCTTAACATCCCCACGTTAAACATCGTGACCCGTTCGGTTCAATATTTCGAAGACGACGACTCCATCATGATTGGCCTCATGCCGATTAAGGAAGGCGCCCTCGGCGACATGATGCGCATCCATAAGAACGACACGTTCTATCGCAAGGGCGAACGCAGCAAAGAGTACGCGGTTTATGACTATAACCTCGTGCGCTTGCACTTTGGCGAATTCTATGGCCTTCATGACCGGAAGGTTAGCTTCGACACGTTGATCGCCCCTTATCAGAGCCAACTTTGCTCGAAGTCCTACGACGATTATAACGACGCGATGACCCGCTTCCTTTACGAAACGGTGGACGATGGCCATACCTCCGTCGACAACTATAGTTTGTTTGGCAGCAAAACCTACGACGCCACCGAGAAAGAGAAGGCGAAAAACCATTATGGCTATCGCTTGGGCGGGTTAGCCAACCTCCGTTCCTCGCTGCTTGCGTACCGTAACGAAGCCAAGCTTTCCGCGGGGTATCAAGTGGTGGGCGATACGGCCTATTTGGCTTTTGATGCCTTCATTTCCGGGGCAAACAAGGTCACGGATTACACCGAGAGCCCCAATGTCTATGTGACTTCGAACACCATGGCGTTTGCCTATGCCGCTTTGAAAGACGTGGCCGCCAACCACAAGGAAGTCAAACGCGTCGTCTACGATTTGACCTGCAATGGCGGTGGCGCGATCGCGGCCATGCCCTTCCTCCTTGCGACGATGAGCGACGATCCGACGTTAACCATGACCAACTACTATGCTGGCGAGCGGATCACCGCCCATTACAAAGTCGACCTCAATGGCGATGGCGTCTTCGGTGGCAAGGACGACACGTATAAAGGCAAGTATGACTTCTATATCTTA
>JBGUWA010000041.1:0-23104 GCA_045220635.1 Candidatus Alloenteromonas sp.
GAGGCGTTGGAACTCTTCTTCGGTGATGCCGAGTTCTTCCGCGGCTTCGCCAACGGAAAGACGACCCTTTTGAACAAGGCTGAGCAATGTTTTCTTTTGTCCTTCGGCAAGGCCTTCTTGACGACCTTCAGCAAGACCTTCCTCACGTCCTTCCTCAATGGCAAGGTCATTCAGTTCTAAGAGTTTTTCGTTCACGACTTTTCCCCCTTCACTTGATTGTATCACACCCAGCCTCTGCCTTAATGTGGGATTGGTGATCTTCTTTGGCTCATTCGTGGTGAGGTCGGCCATGAGACGGCCAAGGGGAGTCGTTTTGTCTTTGCTTTTCATGTTGACGATGTAAATGAACTGCTTTGGGTCGACCGCTTTCCCCGATTGGACGCGGTAGCATAGCTCATAAAGCGGCTCTCCCTCGTGAAAGAAGTCTCCGTTATAAATCAGGACGATGATGTTAGCTCGCGCTTTTTTATAGGGAATTCCTTTGTTTAAGGCATTGACGCGCAGCACCGCCGCATAATAAAGGAGCCTTTCGATGGGCATGCCGCTTTTCGCCTTTTGCAGTTCCAGATCACAAAGGGTGCCGTCGGCGAACTCGATGACGCAATCGAGGACGATCGCGTGCTTTCCAAGGAATTCGTATTTCCTTTGCGTGTCGACGCTTTTCACCTCGAAGTCGCTGCGCCCTAAAATCGGAACGAGGATCGCTTTGGCAACCTTAGGTTCGTTTTGTAAGGCGAGATTCATGATCGCGTCATCGCTAAGGGAAAGCGATTTGGGTTTTACTTTCTTGAGTTCTTTTTTGATGTTCAGTTTTTTCTTTTTCATAGAACAACCTCCACTTACCTATTGGTGAAAAATAGGCAAATGTGACAAAAACCCTCGCAAAAGTCCTTTGAAATAAACAAAAGCCGCCCGAAGGCGGCTCGTTGTTTTGGCGTTTGCTTAGTCCTCTTGATCCGGACGGTCGTGCTTTTCGATGTATTGTGATTTCACAAGTTTCATCGAGGAGAGGACGTCGAAGTCCGCGAGGCGGCTGGCTTCTTCCTCTTCGGGCACCAAACCCGTACCGGCGGGGATGAGCTTACCGGTGATGACGTTTTCCTTCAAGCCGTGGAGGTCATCCCTCTTGGCCTTGATGGCGGCGTCGGTGAGGACGCGGGTCGTCTCCTGGAAGGAGGCGGCGGAGAGGAAGGAATCGGTCTCAAGGGCGGCCTTGGTGATGCCAAGGACGAGAGGCTGGGCGACCGCGGGGCGGCGTCCATAGAGCAAGGCGACGCGGTTCTCGGAGGTGAAACGGTCAATGGAGACGCGCGTACCCGGGAGCATGTTGGTGTCGCCACCGTCGATGATGACGACCTTGCGGAGCATCTGACGGATGATGATTTCGAGGTGCTTGTCGGAGATGCCGATGCCTTGGGCGCTGTAGACCTTTTGGATTTCCTTGATCATGTAGACTTCGAGTTTCTCGATGTCGGCCACTTCGAGGAGTTTCTTCGGGTTGATCGCGCCTTCGGTGATCTTGCCACCGTTTTCGACATGCGAACCGACTTTGACGCGAAGGTGGGCGCCAAAGGGAGTGAGGTAGGTCTTCTCTTCGAGGTCATTGCGGACCACCACTTCGCTGCGGGTGCCTTGCGGGGTGATGGAGATGACTTCGCCCGAGATTTCGGAGATGAGGGCTTCGCCGGCGGGGTTACGCGCTTCGACGAGCTCTTGGACACGGGGAAGACCGGAAGTGATGTCGCTACCCGCCATACCACCGGTGTGGAAGACACGCATGGTGAGCTGGGTGCCCGGTTCGCCGATGGACTGGGCGGCCATAATACCGACGGCTTCGCCGAGGTTGACGAGTTTGCCGGTGGCCATGTTGCGGCCGTAGCACTTGCGGCAGACGCCGTTGCGGGTCTGGCAGGTGAAGACGGTGCGGATCTCGACTTCCTTGATGCCGGCGGCCTCAATGGCTTTGGCTTCCTTCATCGTGATCATCTCGTCGGCTTTGGCGAGGACCTCGCCAGAGGCGGGATCGATGACGTCATGCATCGCGAAGCGACCATCGAGACGGTCGGCAAGCGTACGCACGACGGCGTCGCGGGCGGTGTCGCGGATTTCGCGGACCTTGAAGCCATGGTCGCAATGGCAATCGTCTTCGCGAACGATGACGTCTTGCGAGACGTCGACGAGACGACGGGTGAGATAGCCAGAGTCGGCCGTCTTCAAGGCGGTATCGGCGGAACCCTTACGGGCGCCGTGGGTGTTGATGAAGAACTCGCTGACCTTCATGCCTTCGTGGTAGGAAGAGACGATGGGGAGTTCGATGGTCTCGTTCTTCGGGTTGGCGACGAGACCCTTCATGCCAATGAGCTGCTTGAAGTTATCGACGGAGCCACGAGAACCGGAGTTGGCCATGATAACGAGCGGGTTGCGCTTGTCTTCTTGCATGGACTTCTTGACGAGTTCGGCGACTTCGGCGGTGATGGTTTGCCAGATCGACTCGATCTTTTTGTGGCGTTCCTCTTTGGTGAGGTAACCCTTCTTGAAGAAGGCCTCGACCTTTTCGACTTGCTCGTTGCCCTTCTTGACGAGGTCGTATTTGCCTTCGACGTCGTTGATGTCGGAGATGGCGACCGTGACGGAGGAGATCATTGAGAAGCGGAAGCCTTGGTCTTTGATCTTGTCGAGGACCGCGGAGGTCTTCGAGGTGCCGTATTTGGCGAAGATCATGTCGATGAGAGGTCCGAGTTGCTTTTTGCCAACCGCGGCCTTCAAAGGCAACGTGGAGATGTATTGGGCAAGGGGCGAAGAGAACTTCTTCTCATCGAACTTGACCGCTTTTTCCACCTCTTCCGCGGAGACGAACCAGGGCTCCATGAAGGAGAGGTCGGTCGTGGATTTGGGGGTGCCGTCGTTGACGTAGGGGAAATCGTCGGGGAAGACCGCGTTGAAGATGACCTTACCGACGGTGGTGATGAGGTATTTGCCTTCCGCGGAGGCGGGCATACCCGTGCCGATATCCTTATGGATGGCTTTGGCGGGAAGCGCGATGCGGGAGTGCAGCGAGAGGTTGCGCGTGACATAGGCCATGCGGACCTCGTCGGTGTTATGGAAGACTTTGCCTTCCTTCTCGGCGAAGCCAAGGTTGGCCTCCGCCATCTGGAGAAGGGCGTCGTATTCGTCCTTGGCGACGCCGGTGGAACGTTCGAGTTCGGCGAGGTCGCGGAGGTTTTTCGCGCGATCGAAGAAGTCTTCGCGGGATTCTTCGGTGGTGAGGTGGAAGTTACCCAAGATCATGTCCTGAGACGGAATGACGATGGCTTTGCCATCCTTCGGACCGAGGATGTTGTTGGAGGCGAGCATCAAGTCAATGGCTTCTTGCTGCGCCGCTTTGGAAAGGGGAACGTGCACGGCCATTTGGTCACCGTCGAAGTCGGCGTTGAAGCCGGTGCAGACGAGCGGATGGAGACGGATGGCGCGACCGTCGACGAGCTTGGGCTGGAAGGCCTGGATCGAGAGACGGTGCAAGGTCGGAGCACGGTTGAGGAGCACCGGATGTTGACCGATGATTTCCTCGACGATATCGAAGACGACGGGGTCGTAACGATCGATGAGACGGTCCGCGGCGCGGTGGGCGGACACCAGCTTACGCTGAATGAGCAAGGCCGCGATGAACGGACGGAGCAATTGCACCGCCATTTCGCGCGGGAGACCGCACTGGTACATCTTCAGATCCGGACCAACGGCGATGACCGAACGGCCAGAGTAGTCGACGCGTTTGCCGAGCAAGTTCTGACGGAAGCGGCCTTGTTTGCCCTTCAAGCCGGAGGAGAGGCACTTTAGCGGTCTGCCGGAAGGACCGGTGACGGGTTTGCTGCGGCGGCCATTGTCGATTAAGGCGTCGACGGCTTCCTGCAACATACGCTTCTCGTTCATCAAGATGACGTAAGGCGCGGACATGTCGATGAGGCGGCGGAGACGTTTGTTACGGGAGATGACGCGGCGATATAGATCGTTGAGGTCACTCGCGGCGAGACGGCCGCCGTCGAGGGGAAGCATCGGACGGAGGTCGGGTGGAATGACGGGGATGACGTCGAGGACCATCCATTCGGGCTTCTGCTTGGAATCGCGGAAGGCGGAGATGACCTCGAGGCGCTTGGCGAGTTTGACGCGGCGTTGCGAGGTGGCGGCGCGGAGCTCTTCGGAGATTTCCTTGAACTCTTTGTCGAGGTCCACTTCGTGGAGCAACCTCTTGACGGCGTCGGCGCCTTCGCCGAATTCGGCGCCCGTGTACTTCTTGATGAAGGCGGAAACGGTGAAGAAGTCGAACGCTTCGGCGGGATTGTTGAGTTTCTCGACGATGGCGTCGGCCTTCATCGCGTCGGCGGTGTCTTCCTCGATTTGGCCGCGGAAGTCGTTGATGGCTTCCACGAAGAGGGTACGGCCGATGGATTCGTTGACGAATTGTTTGTATTTGAGGACGTTGCTGGTACCGGGATCAAGCACCAAGTGGCCAGCGAAGTAGATGACGTCTTCGAGTTCCTTCGGGGGGATGTCTAAGACGAGTGACATGCGGGAAGGGATGGATTTGAGGTACCAGATGTGGGAGCACGGCGAGACGAGCTCGATGTGGCCCATGCGTTCGCGACGCCACTCCTTGGAGATGACTTCGACGCCGCATTTTTCGCAGCGGATCCCCTGGTAACGGATCTTCTTGTATTTGCCGCAATGGCATTCATAGTCCTTGGAAGGACCGAAGATGACTTCGCAGAAGAGGCCGCCCGTTTCCGGTTTTTGGGAACGGTAGTTGATGGTCTCCGCGCAGGTGACTTCGCCATGGCTCCACGAACGGATTTCCTCGGGGGAGGCAAGACCCACCTGAACGGCGGCGAGGTTGTTGATGTCAAAGGCTTTGCTCTCGTGCTTCCTGGAGGGGAAGTCGTTACGGGATTCGAATTCTTTTTCAGACATTGCAAGTTACCTCCTTTTCTTAGTCGGCGTCGCCGCTTAACGAACCGGCGGCGAGGACCGACAACCCTTCTTCCGCGACCGCGGCGGCTTCGTCGACCGGCGATAAGCCTAAGTCGGCGTCGTCATCCTTGGGCGACATGGCGGAACGGATGGCCGAGTTGACTTTGCGCTCCTCGATGAGCGAGGCGCGGGCGAGTTCGTCCATGTCGATGACGCGGTCTTCGGTGTCGTAGAGTTTCGCGTTGAGGCCAAGACCCTTAAGTTCCTTAAGGAAGACCTTGAAGGCTTCGGGGATGCCCGGACGCGGGATCGGATTGTTTTTGATGATGGCTTCGTAGGCTTTGCGGCGGCCGACGCGGTCATCGGATTTGATGGTGAGCATTTCTTGGAGGGTATGGGCGGCGCCATAGGCTTCGAGGGCCCAGACTTCCATTTCGCCGAAACGCTGGCCACCGTTTTGGGCTTTGCCGCCCAAAGGCTGTTGCGTGATCAAGGCATAAGGTCCGGTGGCGCGGGCATGGAGTTTGTCGTCGACCATGTGGACGAGTGTGATCATGTACTGGACGCCAACGTCGATGCGCTCGGCATAACGTTCGCCGGTGCGGCCGTCGTAAAGGACGGTCTTGCCGTCGGCGGAAATGCCGGCTTTGCGCATGATTTCGAGGACTTCTTCGTTGGAGACGCCATCGAAGGCGGGGGTGGCCACGCGCATGCCGAGCTTACGGCAGGCAAGGCCTAAGTGAACCTCGAAGATCTGGCCGATGTTCATACGGGAAGGAACGCCCATCGGCGAGAGCAAGACGTCGATCGGCGTGCCATCGGCGAGGAAGGGCATATCCTCGACCGGAAGGATCTTGGAGATGACGCCTTTGTTGCCGTGACGGCCCGACATCTTGTCGCCTTCGGAGATCTTTCTCTTCTGGACGATGTAGACGTGGATGGCGATGTTGACGCCCGGCGGGAGCTGGTCTTTCTTCTTGCGGGAGAAGATCTTGACGGCATGGACGATACCTCCGCCGCCATGGGGGACACGCAAGGAGGCGTCTTTGCCTTCTTTGGTCTTCTCGGCGAAGATGGCCATGAGGAGTTTTTCTTCGGGGGTGGGTTCGGTCTGTCCCTTCGGGGTGACCTTACCGACCAAGATATCGCCTTCTTTGACTTCCGCGCCCGGAACGATGACGCCGTTTTCGTCAAGGAACGCTTTGGCTTCTTCGGAGACGTTGGGGATATCGCGGGTGATTTCTTCGGGGCCGAGCTTGGTTTCGCGGCACTCGCAGGTATGACGCTCGATGTGGATGGAGGTGAAGACGTCGTCTTTGACCATGCGTTCGGACATGACGACCGCGTCTTCGTAGTTATAACCATTCCAGGTCATGTAGGCGATGAGGATGTTTTGGCCGAGGGCGAGCTCGCCATTGCGCATGGCGGGGCCGTCGGCGATGATCTGCCCAGCGGCGATTTTGTCGCCAGCGTGGACGATCGGGGTCTGGTTGATGCAGGAACCTTGGTTCGAACGGTCGAACTTTAGGAGTTCGTACGTACGGGTTTCCTTAGCTTCCTTGACGACGATGGTCGAGGAGTCGACCGATTTGACGACGCCGTCGGCAGCGGCGATGACCGCTAAGCCAGAGTCGCGGGCGACGAGCTGCTCCATGCCAGTGCCAACGTAAGGGATGGACGGGCGGAGCAAAGGAAGGGCCTGACGTTGCATGTTCGCACCCATGAGGGCACGGGTCGCGTCGTCGTGGGCGAGGAAGGGAATGCACGCCGCGGCGATGGAGATAACCTGCTTCGGCGAAACGTCGACGTAGTCGGCCAAATTGTGGCTGACCATGATGTTGTCGTCATCGTGACGGACGACGATTTCTTCGTCTTCCATCAAGGAGACGTACTCTTCCGGATCGGCCGAGGGGTCGATGGTGACGAGTTTGATGGGATCGGCGAGGTGGATGTTGGCCTCGGCGATGTAATGGCCACGTTCGTCGTCGGCGGAGAGGTATTCCGTCTTGGTTTGCGAGACGTAGGATTTGCCACCGATGTGATAGACCAAGCGATACGGGGTCATGATGAAGCCGTAACGGGAGATCTTCGCGTAGGTGCAAAGGTTGTTGATCAAGCCGATGTTCTGACCTTCAGGAGATTCGATCGGGCAGATGCGGCCGTAATGGGTATAGTGGACGTCGCGGACTTCCATGGAGGCGCGGTCACGGGTCAAGCCGCCAGGGCCTAACGCGGAGATACGACGCTTATGGGTGAGTTCGGCGAGGGGGTTGACCTGGTCCATGTACTGCGAGAGTTTGCTAACAGCAAAGAATTCGCGGATGGAGGAGGTTAACGGACGGATGTTGATCAAGGACTGCGGGGTCACGGACTCCATATCCGAGATGGACATCTTCTGTTGGACGGTCTTGCTCATCTTGGTGAGACCGACGCGGAATTGGCCTTGGAGCAATTCGCCGACGCAGCGAACGCGGCGGTTGCCCAAATGGTCGATGTCGTCGGTGGCGCCGATGCCATCCATGACGTTGAGGAAGTAGGAGAAGCAAGCGACCATGTCCGAGATGGTGATGCGCGAAAGGGTGCAATTGAGGTCGGTGCCGATGATGTTGACGACTTCCTCGGAGGTCTTGTCGAAGGCATAGACTTTGACGATGTTGACGTCGCTATGCTCGTCGATCTTCTTGTTGACCTTGAGGGTCTTCTTGTGGGCGCCGGCTTCGAAGAATTCCTCGTCGCGGAGGGCTTGCACGTCCTCGGCGGTGAGGGTCGTGCCCTTGCGGAAGCGGATTTCGCCTTCGGCGGAAATCAAATCTTCGGCGAGGACGCGGCCAGGAAGACGGTTGTAGATGCCGAGTTTCTGGAGGTATTTGAAGCGACCGGCGCGACCGAGGTCATAACGCTTTTCGTCGAAGAACTTCTGGACGAGGAAATTGACGATGCCCTCAGGGGTGATGGGCTCGCCGGGTTTGAGTTTGCGGAAGATTTCGATAAGAGCCGCTTCGCCGTTGGGAACGCCATCCTTGGCGATGGTGTTGCGCATCGCTTCGGTGTCGCCGAAAAGGTTGAGAAGGGTCTTCTCGTCTTCGATGCCGAGGGCCTTCAACAAGATGGTCGCGGGCATTTTGCGCGGCTGACGGTCGACGCGGCAATAAAGCGCGTTCTTCGCGTCGGACTCGAATTGGAGCCAGGTGCCGCGGTTGGGGATGATCTCGCCGTTATAGATGTGGACGCCGGATTTGTCGAGGGTTTCGTCGAAATAGGCGCCCGGGGAACGGACGATCTGCGAGACGATGACGCGTTCGGCGCCGTTGATGATGAAGGTGCCGGATTCGGTCATTCTCGGGAGTTCGCCCATGAAGACTTCGGCTTCCTTGATTTCGCCGGAGTTCTTAAAGCGAAGGCGCAACGTGACTTTGAGCTTGCTGGAATAGTTCAAATCCGCCGCCTTGCATTCCATGGGGTTGTGCTTGGGTTCTTCCAAACGGCAGGAGACGTAGTCGATGAACAGGGTGTTGGAATAGTTGGCGATGGGGAAGCATTCGCGCAACACTTCATCCAAGCCCTGATCGAGGAACCACTTATACGATTCCGTCTGGATCTCGGCCAAATAAGGGAGGTCGAGACGGCCGGAGATTTTCGAGAAATCGAGACGGCCGTTGACGCCGACGGGATAAGGTTTCCCTTCCGGGTCCTTGTAGTCGGTCATGGGAGTGAAGGTTTCTTCAATTGGCATAGGTACTCCTTATTTCTTCGCGATGAGGATGCGATATCCTTTGTGTTGGGCGACCATCGAAACTTCTGAGAACAGGGTTTCGAGGTAGCGTTGGCAGGAGGGTGCCCCCTGCTGCTTTCGGATGACTAGGATCAACGAGCCGCCTTCATTAAGATGGCTCAATGCGCCCGCGTACATCGCGTATGTAACCTTTTTTCCCGCGCGTATCGGGGGGTTGGTCACAATGGTGGAGAAGGATGTGGCGATGTTGGAATAAACATCGGATTGGATGATGGTGACCTGCTGCTCCACCCCAAGGCTCGTCGCGTTTTGGCGACAGCAGTCTAAGGCGCGGAGATTGACGTCGGCGAGGGTGACTCGTCGGCTCGGGTCGAGTTTGGCGAGGGTCAGGCCAATGGGCCCTACCCCACAACCGAGGTCCAATATATCGGAGCCAAGATCGGTCTTGGCGATGGTTTCCAGCAACAGTCTGCTACCATCGTCGAGGCCATCTTTGCTGAAGACCCCGGCGTCGCTTTTTAGGGTGAATTTCTCTCCGAACATCTCATACGAGAAGGAGAGGTTTTGATGTTCCAAATTCTCGACGTTATCGAAATATTGGGGCATATTTTTTATCTCCTATAAAGCGGCAAACCCCGCCCTAGGTTTCCCTAGGACGGGTGCGAGTTAATGAGGGAAAGCGAGATTACTTGATCTCGACATCGGCGCCAGCGGCGACGAGGGCTTTCTTGTGCTCTTCGGCCTCGACGGGAGAGATGTGCTCTTTGACGGGCGCGGGAGCGGCATCGACGAGTTTCTTGGCATCCATCAAGCCGAGACCGGTGATGGCCTGGACGGCTTTGATGACGGTAACCTTGGAACCGGTGACGCCCTTGAGGATGAGGGAGACCTCGCTGGGTCCCTTCTCGACGGGAGCTTCTTCCTCGGCGGGAGCGGCGGCGGCGGTCGCGACGGCGGCGGTGACGCCGAATTCGGCCTCGACGGCCTTGACGAGCTCGTTGAGCTCAAGGATGGTCATCTCCTTCAAAGAGGCGATGATTTCTTCGTTAGTGAGTTTAGCCATTGTTGGATACTCCTTTCAGTACTTAGGCGGGCTGGCCTTTTTCCGCGACGGCCTTCACGGTAGCCGCGAACTTGGTGATGGGTGCGTTGAGGCACGATAGGAACATAGCGATGAGGCCGTTCTTGTCCGGGAGTTTGGAGACTTCCTTGACGCCTTTGGCATCGATGACTTTGCCTTCGACGAGGCCGCCCTTGACGACGAGGGCTTCGTGGAGACGAGCGAACTTGAAGAGCGCCTTGGGACCATCGGAGATTTCTTTCGAGAAGACGAATCCGTTGGGACCATTGAGGAGTTCTCCTAAGTCAGGAAGTTCATCGGCGGCGAGAGCGCGACGGACCAAGGTGTTTTTGTAAACGACGATGGACGTACCGACTTTCTCGAGCGTCTTGCGGAGTTCCTGGATCTCGGCGACGGTGAGACCTTGGTAGGAGACGACCGTGACAGAACCCGCTTCCTTGATCGATTTGGAGATCTCGGCGACGGTTTCCTGTTTGGCGAGAAGAACTTGCTGGTTCATGGTATGTACCTCCTTTCTGAATGTATGTGAAGCTTCGATATAACTAGTGAAGTGTTTGTGAATGTTTGCCTCAGCAGGGTGGTTGTATTAAGGCACGTGCCCCCGGCTATCTTAGGTATATCAAGCGATTCACCGAAGTGATTAGGACCTTCCGGGGAAGGTGACGGGGATGGCGGGGCCCATCGTGGACGTGACGACGCAGTTGACGATGTAGGTGCCTTTGACGGTCGAAGGACGCGCTTTGGCGATGGCATCGGTGATGGCGTTGAGGTTGTCGAGGAGCTTCTCGTCGGAGAAGGAGACGCGACCAACGCCGAGGGCGAGGTTGCCCTGACGGTCGACACGATAGGCGACTTTACCGCGTTTGATGTCGGCGATGGCGCCTTTGATGTCCATGGTGACGGTGCCGGTCTTGGGGTTCGGCATGAGGCCTTTAGGACCGAGGATTTTACCCATTTTGCCGAGTTCGCCCATCATGTCCGGGGTGGCGACGATGATGTCGAAGCCGAACCAGGATTCGCGGACGATCTTGTCGAGCATATCCTTGCCACCGTAGAAGTCGGCGCCAGCTTCTTTGGCTTCGTCGAGCTTGGTGTTGGTGACGACGAGGATCTTCTTGGACTTGCCGTTGCCGTGGGGCAAGGTGATGGTGCCACGGATGAGTTGGTCGGCAAGGGTCGGGTTGACGTTCAGGTTGAAGGAGATGTCAACCGAGGCGTCGAAGTTGGCGGTGTTGGTCTCTTTGACTAACTTCGCGGCTTCGGCGAGGGTATAGGTTTTGCCGGATTCGACCTTCTTGAGGGCGGCTGCGTACTTCTTAGAAAGCTTTTTCATGTTCCGTTCCTCCCTTAGTCGACGATGGCGATACCCATTTGCTTGCAGGTACCGGCCACGATGCGCTCAGCGGCTTCGATGTCCTCGGTGTTGAGGTCAGGGAGCTTGTACTCAGCGATTTCGCGCAATTGCGCTTTGGTGATTTTGCCCGCGTTCTGCTTTTGGTCGCCGGCGCCTTTGCTGATGCCAGCGGCTTTCAGAATGAGGGGGGCCACCGGAGTGGTCTTGATGACGAAGTCGTAGGACTTGTCTTCGTACGCCGTGATGATGACGGGGACGATTTGGCCGCGACGGTCACCGGTCTTCGCGTTGAAGTCGGTGCAGAACTTGGCCATGTTGACGCCGGCCGAGGCCAGCTTTGGACCCGGTTTGGCTTCCGCGCCGGGCAATTCCATTTTGACGACTTTGGTAATCTTCTTTCTCATGGAAATTCCTCCTTAAATGAATTTTCATGCAGTGGTTTCGACGGACCCTCGTCAAGGTCCTCCCACGCATTGCGCTACAAAACGTGCGCTTGGGTATGATACGCGTGTGAAAATAGGGTTGTCAACGATTTTCTAAAGAAAGCGGGAAATTTCCTGCATCTATGAACGCGGTAGGCAGGATTTGCAAATGGTTATCAACCAAAAGGCGATTATTCTGGCATATTCCCGCCAAACTTCGGGTCCAACGCCTTGAAAGCCTTCAGATACACCAACGGCTGATGCTCTTTGATGACCGAGGCCATGTTTTGCTTATCGAAGAACGTGAGGAAGAAGTTCGGATTCGTCACGATGTCTTGTCTTAATAACATCACAAAGTCCGCGACGGCGGAGGAAATGGTGACGGGGTTCAACTGCTCTTTATACGGTTTGTCTTTCAACGCCGCCTCAAACGCGGGCAAAAGCACTTTGTCCCAATCCGTCTTGGCGGAAAGCACCATCCGCAATAACGTCAACGCCCCATATTGGTCATAAAGGCAAGTCACCGCGTCGCCGATCACGTCGGTCAAGGCTTGGTAAGGATTCTCGAGTTTGGGGTCCACCAAACACATGAATTCCTCCAAGGGCTCTTGCAGACGCAGCACATAATCGTTTAAGCCAACGCGCTCCCCCATCAGTTGGGTCGAAGCGCGTAAATACGCGGCCTTATCCACTCCTTCGGATTCGCGACGGAACCGCTTTTGCTTGTTGAAAATATGCAGTTTGTTGAGATAGACCATCGCGAAATCGTCATTCTCGACCAGACATTGCATATAGATATCACGGCCATATCGCGCATACCCCCACTGCTTAAACGGCAAATAAGGAACCGCGTCTTTTGCATTGATATAGCAACGGATGCTGGAAAGCGACTTCGAATTGACGCGCGTCGTCGCGGGGCAAGCGAAGCAGAAGGCATAAACGTCACTGACGCCGAACTTCTCGTGGTCTTTCTCTAGGTCGTAAGCGAAAAGGTTGGTCACCGCCGCGGCACGGGAATACCCCGCGACCCAAACGCGAATCTCGCCTTTGATTTTGTGACGGATCAGGTAATCCTCGAACGCCAAGCGCAGGTCTTTCGCGGCCATGGAGAAGCCTTCGTGGCGATCGCCTAGACCGATTTTCATGTTGGAGGACCACTCCCTCCCATAGTTGCCGCCGCGGACGCCAATCGCGATCAACGTGAAGGGTTTCTTGCCTTGCTTCAAGGTCTTCTGCGCCATCGCGAAAGCTAACCCTTCCTTCTGCGTTTCGCTGGAAAAATAGGGTGGCGTTTCAATCTCGCAAAAACCGCATTTTTTTAAAAAATCCACGGCATTTCCCGCCTGAAATTCCAAATCAGCCTTGAGTTGGTTCGAAGAAAAACTCGCCATCGCTAGGCCTAAGGAACAGGTGGTTAGCGAGGGGTTATCGGCATAGGAATCCGCGAAGAAATAGGAGTCGTTATAGTAGACGCTTTCCTCCGCGTCATCGTTCCTTCCGTCGGGGTAAGAAAAGAACACCCGTCGTTCTAGAAGGGGGATTTCTTTTCTTCCGAATAATCTGCGGAAGAAGGATTTGATCGCGGCAAAGAATCGAATCATACCGTCACTAAGTCTACCCTTCCTTGGCGAAAATGCCTAAAGGGTAACGCTTTCAATTAACGTTCCGTCCTCCGCGTTCATCAAGCGAAGGTCGCCTTCCTCGAGGATGGCATAGGAAGCCGAACCATCCCGGGGCTTACCGATGGAACCGGGGTTGCAGGTAAGGACGCCGCGGTCCTTGCCAATGTATTTTTGATGAGTGTGGCCATAGAAAACGATGTCGCCGCCGCGGAACTCATCCCAAAATGGCGCATGTCTTAGCCACAGCCGGTGGCCAAAGGCATAAAGGATTTGTTCGTAAGGCAAACCAACGCCCAAAACGGTTTCGTCATAGGCGTGATCGCAGTTTCCCCGCACCGAAAGGATCGTTTTGCCGCATTCATGGAAAAACGTGGCCACGGCGTGCGGGTCATCGTCATAGGCGCCGAAAAGCGTATCGCCAAGGCAAAGAAGGACGTCGGGGTTTTCCTTCGCCACGGCTTCTTTGAGTAGCTGCAAACCACGGGCAGACCCGTGCAAATCCGAAAAAACGAGGTATTTCATCCACTACTCCTCACGCATCGTTTCGCTTGGGCGGATGACGGCGTGGAACAAGGCCACGGCAAGCGAGGAGAGCAATCCCGTCAAAATGGCGATGACGGCGATAAGCAAGCCATCAAGAGGCTCCAAAATCGCAAAGCGAACCGCCGCGATGGAGGCGGATTCGCGGATAAAGCCATTGAACCAATATACGAAGGCGACGCCCATGCTTAGGCCGACGATGCCGGAGAATATGCCTTGGAACAAGCCTTCGGAAGCGAAGATGGAAACCACCTTCCCCCTACCCATGCCCAGGTAACGGTATAAGCCGATTTCCCTCGTTCTGCCTTTGGTTTGCACCGAGGCGAAAAGCACCATGATGAGCAAGTTGGACAAGGCGACGACGAAGAAAATGTATAGGCCAGAACGAGAGAATACGTCGCCATACCCGACGATCATCTCCGCGAGTTGATCGCCATAATCGCTGTATTTGATTTGCAGGTATTCCGACTTGCCTTCGTTATAGGCTTTCAGTACGGCCATGACCTTGTCGCGGGTGGCCCCGTCGTTCGTGTTGAAGGAGACGCGGGTAGGCCCGTCGGGAAGGGCGAGGCTCGCTCGGCTTTGGTAATAGCTGATCATGGGTTCGACCATGTCCATCAAACTGCCGCCCGATTGCTTCTCGACTTTGTTGAAGATGCTATAGACCTCGGGAACGGGGAAGGTGCCACCCGATTCGCCCAGCAAAAGATGGGAGTGGAGCTCTTCGGCGATCGGGGCTTGCCCGTTGAGGTCGCGAAGCTCCTGCGCCAAGGACTGGGAATAATAAAGACCAGAGGAAAGCGGGTTGACGATGATGTCTTCCTTCAACCTTAAAATGCCGGTGACGCGGACTTTCGTTCCGACTTCTTCGTTCGCGTAGATTTCGGAAAGCGCGCTTTGGCTCGCGATGGCGGAATAGGCGAAAAGGTCGCGCGTCTCTTCTTCGCCAAAGCAATCGCGGAAGCGGTCGAGCGCGACCGTCGCCGCGTCGAGGTCGCCTTCGTAATAACGCGAGGCTCCTTCAAGGTAATCCGCCATCATCTTGGGGATGGAGCGCCCCTCGGAGGCGAAAGTGGCCAAAGGCTTCAGGAAACGCCCCGTAACCGATTGGCTTATCGTGCGTTTTTTGTAAATCGATTCATTGGGAACGAATTTGAATTCCTTCCCCACCAAGTCTTTGAACGCGACTTTCTCGCTGCCATCGTATCCTAGTAAGGATAAAACGCGGCGATCCAGGGTGTTGTCGCGGCCAAGGACCAAGAACATGTCTTCGGGGCGGGTCGGGTATTCGCCATAGAGAAGGTCGTTGGTTCCCGTTAAGGCGGTGCCCGTGATTTCGCAAGGCTGGATCAAAGGGGTCTCGCCGATATAGGTCGAGATGAAACTCAAATCGATGCCGCCATATTCGCCGTTGCCGGCGGAGACGACTTTGTAATTGCCCTCGCTGACCTCCGTGATCGCCGAAGCCGTCGCCTCATAATGCAAGGCATAGGAATCCTTGGGTAGATTCGCGGCGAGGTAAGCGAGGAAGTCGTCGTCGATGATGTTGACATGAATGCTGGTGCGCGTCTCGTCCATGGGAACGACGTAAGGCTCGGTTGGATAGTTCTTCGCGTTCTCTTGCCCGAGGCTAAGTTCGCCGACGAAAAGTTGCGACACCGAAAGGGGCAAACGGGCTTTGACGCTGTTGGCGAAAGTCTCGGACAGGACATCTGTTCCTTTATGGACGGAGTAGGCAACCGCGGTGCCGAATACGCCTAAAGCCCCAATCAATCCCGCGAGGGCAAAGCGGCCGAAATGGCGTTCCAGATGGCAAAACGCCAAAGAACCGACGCGCAATGGGCGGCGATGCAAAATCTTGGCGTTTCCCTCGGCCTCTTTTTCCGCCGTTTCGGGAATCGTTCCAAGCAAATGTCCTTTTTCCAAATGAAGGACCGCCGTGCAATGGCGTTGCATGAGCCGTTCGTCATGGCTCACCACAAGCACCAATTTGCTTTTGCCAAGGTCTTCCAAATACTGCATGACGCCCTCGGCTTCCTCCTCGCTTAACGAGCCGGTCGGTTCATCGCAAAGAAGCGTTTCGGGGTCCATGGCCAGGGCCCTAGCTAAGGCAACCCGAGCCTTTTCGCCACCCGATAACGTGGCGGGATAATCTTCTTCCCGTTCCGCGATTCCGAAGCGTTCCAAGAGGCTTCTTGCCCGTTGCTTTTCCTGCTCTTTTTTCGAAAAAGGAGTGGAAATTGCAAAGGAAACGGTCACATTCTGCAAAACGTTTAGATAAGGAAGCAGGTCCGCGGCCTGACGCATATACCCGATGTGGGCGTGACGATATTGGTTCTCTTTTTTGCCGCGGAACGCGGAAATGTTCTTCCCGTCAACGAGGATTTCCCCTTCGTCGAGAACGTCCAGCAAACCAATCAAATTCAATAAGGTCGTCTTGCCTTCGCCCGAGGGTCCGCAGATGGTGAAAAGGCCATGGCTGGGGAAAACGAAATGTTCAATGTCGAGGACTTCGCGCTTGCCTCCGCGAGGCAATTCGAATCCCTTTTTCACGCCACGTAGTTCCAGCATGGTTTGATTATCAATTCTTTCTTCATCGGCCGCAATTGGCATTATTTCTCAATCGTCTTTCGACTACCGAAAACGGGCGAACTAGCGCTTGCTCCTCCTATTAAAAATAGGTCCTTACTTCCCAAAGCGTTTACCTATATTCTAATGAAGCAATTATTGGCGTTTTGACATAAGAAAGGATCGCGACCCAAAACGCCCAAACGCGAAACATATGAAGAAAGCAAAATTCGTTCTCTCTGCTCTCACTCTTATCGCGCTCGTGTCGTGCGGAGGCGGAAACTCTTCCAGTTCCAGCCAACCCGCGGCCTCGAGCAGCCAACCGGCAGCGTCAAGCAACCCGCCGGAAACCTCTAGCAACCCGCCGGAAACCTCTAGCAGCCAGCCGGCATCGTCTACCTCCTCGAGCCAAGGCGGCGGATCGTCTGCATCCTCCAGTCAGGGCGGTGGCTCTTCCGCGTCCTCCAGTCAGGGTGGCGGATCTTCCGCGTCCTCGAGCCAAGGCGGTGGATCGTCTGCCTCCTCTGAGCAGAGCCAACAGCAAAGCTCCTCGAGCCATGGCGGTTCTTCCGCTTCTTCCGAGCAGAGCCAACAGCAAAGCTCCACGAGCCAAGGCGGTGGATCTTCCGCGTCCTCCAGTCAGGGCGGCGGTTCGTCCGCGTCCACTGAGCAAAGCCAACAGCAAAGCTCCACGAGCCAAGGCGGTTCTTCCGCTTCTTCCGAGCAGAGCCAAGACCAGAGTTCCGCCGGATCCAGCCAAAGCAGCGTGCCTACTCCCCCGAGTTCCTCGGAACAAAGCTCCTCGAGCCAAGGCGGTGGATCGTCCAGTTCCTCCTCCAGCCAAGAGCAGAGTTCCGCCGGATCCAGCCAAAGCAGCATTCCCACTCCCCCGAGCTCCTCGGAACAAAGCTCCTCGAGCCAGGGCGGTTCTTCCGCTTCTTCCGAGCAGAGCCAAGAGCAAAGTTCCGCCGGATCCAGCCAAAGCAGCATTCCCACTCCCCCGAGCTCCTCGGAACAAAGCTCCTCGAGCCAAGGCGGTTCTTCCGCTTCTTCCGAGCAGAGCCAAGAGCAGAGTTCCGCCGGATCCAGCCAAAGCAGCGTGCCTACTCCCCCGAGCTCCTCAGAACAAAGCTCCTCGAGCCAAGGCGGTGGATCGTCCAGTTCCTCCTCCAGCCAAGGTGGCGGTTCCTCGAGCAGCTCCTCTTCCAGCAGCTCTTCGAGTTCCTCTTCCAGCCAGGGTGGCGGATCGTCCAGCTCTTCCAGCCAGCCCAGCGGCTCTTTGGACCCGTTAGATCCCATCGAGAACCGCATCAAGGTCGACATGAACAAAACGGCCACGCCCGTTTCTCACGACCCCATCAGCGAAGAACAAGGAAAGTCCATCCTTACGCGTTTCATCAGCGAGTACTATGCCGACGAATTCTATAAGAACGCGAACAAACTCTTAGACTTCAATGGCTTGGTCAACGCCTTAGGCTTCTCTTTCGAGGACCTTGACGCGATCGCCGATCTTTATGACTTCCTCCATCGCGTGAGCGAAATCGGCAGCAACGTCACCGCCGACGAATTCCTCTCCGAATTCGCCGAAGTCGTGGACAAAGCCGCGGCCGGATTCAAAGCCGAGAAGTTCGCCCTCAAGGGAATGGATTCGGTCGAGATCCATCCGATGGTGTTCACCACCCCGAACATCCTCAGGTCCTATGGCTTCAGCTCCATGGAAGCCCTCGACAAAGCGATCGAAAGCGCCTCTGGTGCCAACAAATCCGGCCTCGAAGCGCTCCGCACCTACGTCAGCAACCTGATCCAAGACACCACCTTCGAAATCCAAGCTTCCGACTTGCTTAAGCTCGGCCACTTGCTTGAAGGTTTCCTCAAAGCCGCGCTCCGTGAAAAACCCGAATTCGTCTACTACATGTTGCTTGGCATGAGCGGTCAGCTCTATGCCTTCGACGGCCACGACCCAGAAGGCAGCGCCCGCAAGAAGATCTATGATCTCATGGTGGAATACAGCACCGCGGCCGGCGGCGTCTCCACGGTCTCCAACATCCTCCGCGCTTTGGACATCACCGGCGGAAGCTACGAAACCCTCATCGACCTTCTCAAAGTCTATATGGACAGCACCATCGACGTGGAAGGCCAGGCGATGGAAGACATGTCCTTCGACCTCACCATGTTCAAGGCCATCGACAACATCTACAACGACCTCCGCGACCTCATCGACGGCAACGACCTCAAGGTCCTCTTTGAGTTCATCTTCCGCGCCGGCGCCGAATACACGCCCGAATTCGAACAGCAAATCCGCGAATCCGAGGACGTCTATGCCCCGATCATCGAGAAGTTCGATGCCCTTTATGGCCGCCTCTCCAAGGCCCAGAAGGACGCGATTGCCCGCGTCTTCGAAATCGCCGGTTTGAACCTCGATGACGTCATCAACGGCCTCCGCGGCCTCGCCGACCTCCCCGAAGACAAGAAGGCCAGCGACGTCGTCAAGACCGTCTTCAAACCCTTGATCGACCAATACGAACCGCAATTCGGAAGCTCTCCGTATACCCTTGAAACCGGCCACGGCTACAGCACTTTGCCTACCGCGGTCGTCTATCTCGAAGGCGAGAAGCCAACCGCCGAGGAAATCCTCCCGCGCCTCAACTTCTATGACAACCAAACGGGTCGTTACGTCAGTCCTTCCCGCGTCGAACTCGTTGGCAATCCCAAAGGCAACGGGCTCAAGCGTCAAGAAGCCAAAGCCATCTTCGAAAAAGGCGACAAGACCTATACCTATACCGTCTCGTTTGGCTACTACTCCCTGCCCTCCAACTTGGCGAACTTCCAAGCCATCGCCACGACGAACACGACCCTCGGTGCCTTCCCAATCTTGGATCCGGCCATCTATAACGCGGTCAAGGACACCAAGTTCTCCAACCGGGGTTATGCCAGCAAATACAACCCCACAACCCACTCCATCGACCATCTAGACGCCTCCTTCATCTATTCCTACGAAGACCTCAAGTGGGAAAAAGGCCCGCAGACCGTTACCTTGCCCTCCGCTCTTGACGCCGACATCACGATGGACTTCACCTACCAGATTTACGACGAATCCGACGTGAAGTTCTATCCCTCGGGCATCGCCAAAGGCAATTCGGGCATCGACATGAGCAACGGCGCCATCCTCCTCGCTCGCGCCGTCCGACCCAACGAGAGGGTTCTCCTCAGGATGCGCGGCTTCATCGAATGGACCGAAGGCACCAACAACCATCGTTTCGCCACTTCCGCCGAACGCAGCGCGTGGGTCGACCTCCCCGAACTCCTCGCCGGCGAAGAAAAGAAAGTCACCGTCGATGGCACGGAAATCCCCGTCTATCGTTTCGCGGAAAGCGAACTCTACGACAGCTCGCTCTCCGTCACCCTAACCGACATGTACGTCTATGACGACGATGACATGAAGGTCTATTTGCTCGACGATACCCAAAACGACGACAACATCGTTCGCTCCGGCACGTCCTTCCGCCAATACCGCAACGACAAGTATTCCTTTGCCGCCTACGAGAAACTCAATTCCGAGGATATTCGCTTCATCGACCTCGACACGACCGGCGAGAAACAAGTCATCCGCGAGATGACGGCGGAAAGCAATGGTCTCACCACGAAGATCCGTTACTCCGTCATCGAAGACGAACATGTCTTCCTCAAGAACGAGAACCCCAATTTGCTTCCTTCCCTTTCCGCGACCGATCAAGTCACGTTCAGATACTTCTGCACGCTCAAAGTGGGCAGGGTCAAGAAGGACTTCGCCTCCGGATATTATCGCACCATCAATACAGCATCCTTCGAGTACGCTTCCGAAGATACCCGCGTAGGCCAACACACTTACGAAACCGCCTTAAACGGTATCCGCGTCGTCTACGAATACGAGATCATCGATTTCACGGAAGTCGTCGTCGAAGCCGACAAGAACGCCTACGCGCAAATCGCCGGCGGCACCGAGGCCATCGTTTACCTCGCTCCGCAGCGCTTCTATGCCAAATACAACGGGCGCATCATCGACGACTGGAGCTACGACATCCCCTCGGATGAGATCAGCGCCGCCCCGGGCAAACACACCATCGAAGCCACGCATCAGGTCTATGGCCACACGCTCTCCTACGAATTCGAATACGAGACCGCGAGCGACCTCAGCATCGAAGCCAAGCAAATCGGAGAAGACATCTTTGTCCGCAAGGGCGATAGCACTTCGATCCCCGTGAGCATTGTGCTGAACTACACCGTCGGCGGCAAAGCCCAGTCGATGCAGGTCGGTTCCATGAACCTGCCGATTTCCTCCGAATTGACCCAGACCAAAGGCCTCCACGAAAACGAGGAAATCACCCTCGGCGAAGGCGCGAGCGCCATCAAGGTCTACGTCACCTACTACGTCTACGAGGAAAGCGACGTCACCATGGAAGTCACCAACATCCGTCAATCCGGCGAAGTCAGCCCGAGTTCCACCACCGTCACTTTCAACTACGACATGACCGCGACCCTGACCCTGGAAGGCGGAAAGACCTACTCCATGGGTTATGGCGCCAGCGCGGTTTATGAAATCCCCGAAAACGACCGCACCGTCGGCAAGCACAAAGCCGTCTTGTCCATCATGGGTCAGAACTACGATGCCGAATTCACGGTCTCCCCGTCCACGGCGGAGAAATATACCCTCAACAGCATCTACTACGGCGGCCAATACGGCAATGCCGTCGCCGTCGGCGAAGAAATCGACATCCGCTACTTCTATATCGCTGCCCAAGACAAGAATTACGGCTATATGAAGGAAGTCTATGACGGCTTCACCGTCGTGGCCGATACCAGCGCCGCGACCGCGGGTTACGCCACCGGCTACATCATCTACCAAGGCCAGGCGTTCGCGTTCGAATACCTCGTCTATGACGAAAGCGCCCAGTTCGACTTCGTGGCGGATCCGGACTCTAAGGTCTATTCCGGACTCTATGTCTATGGCGACCTGGAGGCCGGCGAGGACTACAACTGGTATGACTATGGCTACAACTGCATCACCATTGGCGGCACCACCTATGCCTTAGGCAACTCCCGTCAGTTCCGCCACTACCGCGAGCTCACTGACGAAGACGTCACCATCGGCAAGCACTCCTTCACCGATGGCTCCCACGTCGGCGGCGAATACGAAGTCGTCGGCTTCCAGGACGAGCGCGTCAACGTCAAAGACGTCAGGCTCAATGGCGGCAAAGAAGCCTTTAGAGTGGGCGAATCCGTCAGTTTCGGTTTGGAAGTCGACTATGTCTTCAATAACGAAGATTACGTCCGCAACCTCTACGCGAACCAAGACAAGCTCACCATCGAGGGCTTCGACACCAGCGCCTCCACTAACGGCGCGAAGAAGACCGCCACGATTACCTTCGGCGACCTTGTCTATACCTTCGAATACATCGTTTACGAAGAGTCTGAGATCGACCAAGAATCCCTCACCTATGAGTTCGACCTTGGCCTAGATTATTACATCGAGACGGGCAACAAGAGCCAATACTTCTGGGGCACCGTCAACACCTATGGGACCATCGGCACGACGAAAGTCCAAATCGACAGCAAGGACGTTTCCGTCTACATCGAAAACCCCGATTGGAGCGTTGGCGTCCACGAATTGGAATACGAGTACAACGGCGTGGTTCTCAAGGACTCCTATGAAGTCGTGGCCATGGATGACGAGCGTTTGCGCTGGGATCGCGTTTCCTTAGAAAACGTTCCTTATAAAGACGAACCTTTGCTCGTCGAGAAGGACGCCAGCCAGCTCTCCATCCGCGTCCATAACCTTTACATGGTGGATGCCGAAGGAAAGGAAACTTCCTTCAATAACCAAACCGTCTATCTCGGAACCAACGCCCCCATCATCGAAGGGCTAGACGTCTCCGCCTCGACAAACGGCCAAACCAAAACCTTGCAGCTCAAGACCAAATGGGAGGAATACAGCGTCCGCTACATCGTGTACGCGCAGAGCGAAGTGGTTGAGGAAGTCAAGCAAAACGAAGCCCAGTATCTCTTGGCCGGATCCAATAGCTATGACCGCTACATCTATTTCAGCTACCGCCGCTACATCTTTGACGCCAATGGCAAGCAATACTTCTTCGACAGATCTTCCGGGGGCGCTTATGTCTCGGGCTCCACGGAAGCAGAAGGCGGCTTCACCGAAGACATCGAAGGCAAAAAGGACGTCAGGTTCTACATCAACGGCGATTACGTGACGATCAAAGACGTCACCTACACGATCACCGTCTTGACGGCCGAAGATTGCGAGATCGTAACCGAGCTCAACTGGGATTACCTCGATACCTTCTACCAAGGCGTCGACTATGGAAACCGTAACGTCTATAGCGGCAGCGTCTACTATTACTACGTTCAGTCCGATGGCTCGGAAAAAGAGGGTCAAGAGCCGCAGAAGTCCCTCGTCGGTCAGCACTACTATGACTTCTACGGCAAAGACTACGCCATCACCATCGATACCTCCGAGATTGGCAAGTTCACCAAGACCGCGACCTTCGATGGCGTCGAGTTCACTTATAGCTACGTCGTCGCGCCCGTTCCCGAGATTGAATATCTCCATGTCTATGTCTACGACTACGCGACCGGCGAATGGGCAGAAGTTGAAGACGGCGGAACCTTCGAAGGCAACAACGACCTCTTCTGCTTCCGCGTCGTGTCCAACTGGGCATGCGGCGCGCTGAACCTCGACACGCTGAACTCCGACGACGACGCTGTCTTTAGTGGTTACAATGGAAGTTGGATCGCGTGGTGCCTTGAAGAAAGCGCCAACGGCCAAGCCGC
>JBGUWA010000042.1:0-3909 GCA_045220635.1 Candidatus Alloenteromonas sp.
TCTCGGTCAAAGAAGCGGAGACAAAATAATCGCCAAGGTGATAATAGTTTTGCACCTCAGAAGGCTCCGATTTCCCCGTAAAAACCACTTTCTTTTCGATTCCAAGCTCCTGGACAAGCTGCTTGAGCTCGTCTTCGGCAGGGCCCAAACCCGTGATGACGAAACGCGTGGGGAACGGCTCGCCTTCCTTTAGGAACTTGGCGTACCCACGAAGCAAAACGTCGATGGATTTCTCCTTGGCGATGCGGCCCAAGGACAAGACGATTTTCTCTTTCTTGCTGATGCCAAACTTTTTGCGAAGCGCCTCGACTTTCGCGTCGTCGATGTTTTCGGGGTCAAAACGCGAGAACTCGATGCCCGTGGGAATGACGGGCAGCATCAAATCGATGCCGATGGAGCGAAGGTAATCTTTGATTTTGATCGAAGGGGCGATGATCTCGTCAAACGCGGATGCCTTGACGCGATAGAAAAGCCTTACCGCATGACGGGCGAAACGATCGAAGAAACCTTTCGTCACGTAGTAGGTGTAATCTTCGATCATCGTGTGGAAGGTATAGATTGAGCCGACATGGAGCTTGCGGGCGCAGAGCATCCCAAACATGCCTAAAGGCAAGTCGGTTTGAATGTGGATGACATCGGGGCGGAAAGCGGCGATATAACGCATCGCGACCTTGGGATAGATCGGCGAAAGGCGATACCCATAAAGTTTCTTCAAGACGATGCCCGGGACCCGGATGATGCCATCTTCGTAGGTGATTTTGTTGTTGTATGGGTTCGTCGCGACCACCAGCACGTTGTGGCCATGATCCATCAAGGTGCGACGAAGATTGGCGGTCGACGTGGCCACGCCATTGATTTCGGGGGGATAGGTGTCGGTGAATAAGGCGATGTTCATATGTCCCAAACCTCCCAATCGCCGTCGCCACCACCTTTTTTCTTCGGCTTCTTGGGCTTGGGTGCTTTCTTCGCGGGTTCGGGTTTCGGCTTCGCGGCTTTGGTGCGCTCGACGTGGATGTTCATCTTCATTTCTTCATCGTCGTCCCGTTCATGCGTTCGCGGCAGATCGCTAAGTCGCCGTTGAATCTCTTTGCGGGAAAGCTGGCGCGTCTCGAACAACGTATCGGCGGAACGCTTACGTTCTTCGTAGGTCTCCAACTGCAAGTTGACGAAGGTTTTGCGGTTGGCGTACTGAATCGGTTCCTTCGGACGGGAGCGATAGAATGCCGAGACGAAACCCGAAATGACCAAGATGATGTGGAAGGTCGCGGTACGCCACATGATCTGCGAGGAGTTCAAAACGCCCTGCCCGCCAAGGATGATGTCGCGGAAGAGATACGTGTAGAAAAGCTCGGAAACGCCCGCGGAACCAGGAAGCGGAATCAAACCCGTAACCATCTGGTGGAACGAAGCCAGGAAGGAAACGTGGAGCATGTTCATGAAGGAATAGTCGCCATTGAACCAATCGCCTTGCGCGTGAACGGCATAGGCGGAGAAATAAGGCGCGGAGAAACGAAGCAAAAGCACTACCAGGAACAAAAGGATCTGGATGATGATGACGGGGACGTTGGAAAGCAAACGCCTCAACTCGATTTTGAAGTTCTCGACTTGAACGCGTAAGGATTCACGTGCGCCATCGGGGTTCTTCAAGACGCGGATCTTGGCGAGGAAACCGATGACGTAATGCAAAATGAAGTTATGGAAATGGCGGCTGTAGCTCATCGTGAGCAGCAAGAAGATGACCGAGAGGTTCAATATGAAGCCCGCGATGATCAATGGCCACATCGGCACGTTCCATCCCCAGGCCTCGATGGGGACGCTCATGTTGATGACGACGTTCCATTCCACGATGAAGGCGACGACGTCGAAAAGAATCAAAGACGTTTGATAAAGGATAAAGGACATGACCATGATGGAGGCGGCGTTGGAAACCTGCACGCCTTGGGATTTCATGGTGTAAACCTGCATGGCTTGGCCGCCAGAAGCGCCTGGAGTGACGTCGCTATAGAATTGGCCGATGAAGGACGTGGCCAAACCCTGATGGAATTTGTAGGTGCGGGTATAGAGGCGGCAGAAAATCAAAATGATCAAGCCTTCTACCATGTAAGAGAAGAGAATCAACGCCATCATGATGGCAAACCAACGCCAATCCGCTCCGTTGAACGAATCGACGACCGCTTGGAAATTGTCGCCCCAAAGCGAGATGGTCAAAGAAATCGCCGTTGCGATAAGCACGATCAAGATATAGATTACGTACTTGATGACCGACCGCTTTTTCTTGCCGGATTCGATTTCGGTATTGTTCTCTTTAGCCATAGTCGACAAGGCTATTTTAGCCTTAGTCGAACCATAAAGAAACTACCCACGCGCAAACTCGCTGCGCGCAAGAGCGAAAATTGCCCCTAAAATCCATGTTTTTCTTCGCAAAAGTCGCTTATTTTTTGTTTTGAAGACGTAAGTTAGAAGATGTGTTCCATGCAACGGCGCAACTGATCCACCACTTCGTCAAATCTCCCCGTGTACCAGGGATCATCGATTTCGTTAACCCCTTCAAGATAGTCCGAGAGCTGATGGCAGCGATGGTCCAAGGACCCAAACATCCGACGGAGACGGATGGCGTTGGATTCGTCCATGTAATAGATTTCGTCCGCGGAGGCAAATTCCCCTTGGCTCATGAAGGCGGCATGATGGACGCCGAAGGAAATGCCCGCCCTTCTTAAGGCGGCCTTCATCGGAGGATAGATGTCGTTGCCGATCTCTTCGTGGCTTAGGGCGCGGGAAATGATCTCATAGTCTTCTGCCTTGCCATGCTTGGCCAAATAGTCTTTGGCGATGTATTCCGCGGCTACCGAACGGCAGATATTTCCGTGGCACAAGAAGACGATGCGTTTCATGTCGTTCATTTTACTAACGTATGCGCGCGTTTATCTAGAGGTATTCGTCGCTCGACATTATAATAGTCGCGTGCTAACTCGCCTTGTCATCAACAATCTCGCCATTCTCGAAAACGTCGACGTCGCCTTCAAAGAAGGATTCACCGTCCTTATCGGCGGAACCGGCGCCGGCAAAAGCCTCGTCATCGATTCGTTGTCGCTTCTTTTGGGTGCCCGCGCTTCGAGCGAACTGATTCGCACTGGCGAAGAGAAGGCGACCATTCGCGGCCACTTCCGCGTCGATAGCCCAAGGCTACGTGCCCTGCTCTCCAAACTAGAAATCCCCTGCCTTGACGATGAACTCGTCGTCGAGCGCGTCATCTCGCGAAGCAAAAACTCCATCAAGGCCAATAACGTTTCCCTCACCCTTGGAGATCTTAGCCTCATCGCGAAGCATCTCGCGGATATCCATAACCAGCTCGACTTCGTGAAGATCCTTAACCCCGAGAACTATCTAGGCATCATCGATGGCTTCGCCTTCGAGACGATCTCGCCGCATAAGGCCGATTACGCGACTTTGCTTTCTTCTTATAAGCAAGCCAAGGCGGAACTAGAATCCCTCATCGCCCAAAAAGCCGCGATCGAAGCCAGCAAAGACTTCTACCTCTTCCAGCTCAAAGAGCTTGATGAAGCGGCCATCCAAGAAAACGAAGAAGCCGAAATCAACGCCGAAATCGCCTTGCTTAGCAACTATGACCACGTCTACTCCTTATTCCAAAGCGCCGATGCCTTGGTCCGAAGCGATTTCCTCGACAAGCTTTATGAGCTCGACAAAATCTTGGCAAAACTCTCTTCCTTCCAGCCGAAGTACGAGCAGATGCATGAAAAGATCGACGACCGGTACTACGAGCTCGAAGACCTTTTCGCGACGTTGAAGAAAGAATTCAAGAACCTTGATTACGATCCGGAGCGGCTTGACGTCTTGCAGCAACGTTCCGCCGATCTTGCTTCCTTAAAACGGAAATACAGAAAGACCCTT
>JBGUWA010000043.1:0-1669 GCA_045220635.1 Candidatus Alloenteromonas sp.
ATGTTGCTTGGCTTCTCGGTGACGATCCTATTCGGCTTATTTTGCCAACCCTATTACGAAACGGTCATCGAGGAACGGCAGTTCATCGTCTATTTCTGCTCGCCTTTCATCGTCATGGCCTTGTGTGGCCTTGCCGGGGCGATCGGCCAAGCCAACAAGCTCAAGATGATTCGCGCGACGGGGCGACGTTCCCTCGAAATCTATATGCTTCATGTATTGCTTTTGAAGCTTTGGTCCGACTTATCGCTAGAAAACGGCATCCTCACCGCCTTGCGCGTGGTCGCGATGACGATCGGCGTCCTTGCCTTCTGCGAGTCTCTCATCCTGGTCACCAAAGACCTTCCCTTCTTGCATTTCCTCGCCTTTGGAAGAGCGGGGGATACCGACCTAGACCAAAAGGTCGAGCGCACCCTAAAAGGCTTCTTCTTAACCCATTAGGGGTTACTCTTTACGATATTTTGCGTAGAATGTAGGCGTTGCACCTCTACGAAAGGAGATACTTTCATGAAACGACTTGGCGCATTTTTCTTAGGATTCTTCACCGGAATCGTCACTCTTGCGGGTGGGGTGGCCATCACTTTGGCGGTCCTTCCTACGGGCACTTACCTAAACGCTTCGGGCACGCAGCTCGTGGGCGATAACATCGGCAAGCGCGGCTTATTCGACGCGATCAACCACGTCAACGACTACACGATTGACGACGTCCCCGCGATCAAGGATGCCTTAGACCGCATCTTCACCCCCGATGGCATGGGCAAATACGTCAGCCTCGATTACGAAGCCATCCGGACCATCAAGCTCACCGATCCCGACATCGGCAACAAGCTAAGCGCCGCCATCAAGATCACGGCGACCCTGAAAAGCCTCAACGTCAACCTTGGCGACTTCGCGGATCTCGACATGTTCCGTTCCTTCCGCGAATACGCCCCGACCGAAGAGGAAATCGCCAAACATCCCGCCGCCTTCTATTACAAGGACGCGCAGGGCAATTACCTCCGCGCCTTCAATGACGATGGCAGCAAGGCCAGCGGCTATACCTCGGGAACCTTGTATTTGGCCAACCTTTCCGAAATCGTCGTCACCGACCTTTTCCAGGGCCTTTCCTTCCAGATCCAAGAGCTCACCTATCACGAACTGGCCACCAAGTTCCTCAAGGCAACGCCCGCGGAACTTGAGAACAACACCATCTACAAGCTTATCAAAGACAAGAAGCTCAAAGAGCTTGCCAGCTTGGATTCCAACGCCTTCAAACTCGTCGACGTCATCAAGAAGAGCGAGTCGAACAAGGATCTCTATAACCTTCTCGAAGACATGACGGGTCTCCCCGCCGAACAAATCACCTTGGGCAACCTCTCCAACCTCGACGTGGGCAAAGCCAAACTGGTGAAGTTGCTTCCGAAGGCCGATAACCAGACCTTGTATCGCGTCTTGCTCGACATGACGGGCGCCGCCAAAGAAGAAGACATCACCATCACCTCCCTTAAGACCGCGAGCATCAATAACGTCAAACTCGCCTCGCTTCTTGATAGCGGTGGCGGCAACGCGATCCTCTCGGCTTTGCTTTCGCCAGAGCGCGCCACGCCGGTCACCGTCGGCAACCTTGGTTCGGCCATCAACGGGCTCACCCTCCACGAAGTCTATGGCGATATCTGCTTCACGTCGACCTATG
>JBGUWA010000044.1:0-2025 GCA_045220635.1 Candidatus Alloenteromonas sp.
CTTGGACGAACTCACCGACCTCGTCGTCACCACCGCCAAGGAAACCATCTCGGGCTTCGCGGGATTGAAAATCGCCAACCCCGCCTCCGCCGGCGTCAAAAACAGCAAGGAAAGCCGTTATTTCCTCATCGCCGCCGCGGCAGGCTTAGTCGTCGCTTTGGCGGTCCCCTTCGTCTACGAGATCATCGCCGACGAAGTCTATAACGCCAAAGACATCACCGACTGGGGCGTCCCCGCCACCCTCATCGATGCCAGCAAGGGCGTGAAGGTGGAAAAGGGTTCCAAGGAAGAAGAAGCCAAATAAGGAGGGAAACGACCATGATTTTCGGTATCAGCAAAAAACAACGCATCAGCAAAGGCCTGCTCGAAATCAACGAGCATCCCGATCTTCTCAAGAGCTTCACCGCCCTTCAAAACGAAATCGGCGTCGGTTTCGACATGAAGACCCTCGCCGTCACCTCCGTTCACAGCGACACCCTCGCCGCGAGCTTCGCCAAAGCCTTCGCCGACACCTTCGCCAACAACGGTTCCAGCGCCCTCATCATCGACGCCAACCTCTATGACCCCTGCTTGTCCAAATCCCTTAACCTTCCCCAAGAGCAAGAACCCAAAGTCCATGCCCTAAGCGAGAAAGTCGGTATCTTGAGCTTATCCAGCGAAATCTATCCTTCCCGCATCTTCCGCGAAGGCGAAATCGCCAAGATCATCGAGGAAAACCGCGGCGACTACGACCACGTCGTCATCTTGGTCCCGGCCTTAAGGGAACATAAGGAAGTCGCCTTGCTAGGCAGCGTCATCGACTCCCTGGTCCTCGTCACCCAACGTAACGTCACCCAGAAGAAAGACATCTACGAAGCCTGCTGCTTCTTGGCCGAGAACAAGCTCCCCCTCTCCAAGGTCGTCGTCCTCAAGTAAGGCCAAACCATCACCATCTCGGGCACATCAACCTGTGCCCTTTTTTCTTACCCTCCTAACCATCTTCGCGCGCGTGCGCGCAATCCTTATACTCTTTAGAGTATCCGATGCTCGTCTTGCCTAGATGCCCTCCCCCACCAACCCTCGATCCGCCGCCGCCTCTAACACGGCTCTAGGAGCCTTTTGTAGCGCCTGCTTCGCAAGACTGGTGTCGGACTCAAGCTCGCTACGAGGAAAGCTTCAGAGCCCCCTACTACGCCCATAAGAAAAGCCAACCCCGCCGAAGCGAGGTTGGCTGCTTGCCTAAACTAGATTCTAGGTGAGTTTTGATTAGTTATTGTTTTTCTTCTTGCGAAGAGCGAAGAAGATGGAAGCGCCAACGATCACGGCACCGCCTAACGCGACGAGGGTGATGACCAACGGGAGGTTATTGTTGTTGGTAACGCCTTCGATGTGATAGAGGCTTTGGCCTTGACGATGGTCTCTCCAGTATTCGAAGATGGCGAGGGAATCGGCATATTCGGCATCGTGGAGGAAGAGGTCTTGCTGGACTTCGGTGAGGGCGGCAAGAGCAGTCGCGGCGGCATTGTACTTATCGTCGCAGGAATCGCCTTCCTGGGGATCGCCCGCTTCCGCGGTGATGTAAGTCGCGATGAAGTTGGCGACGGCGGTGCGGTCTGCATCGGTGACCTGATAGTTGTTGAGGAAGATCTTCCTTTCGCCGTTGACGTAGATGCAGTATTGACCCGCGGTCTTTACTTTGATGTGGTTGTCCGAGGCGCCAGCTTCGAATTTCGCGGCGGCGTCGCTATTTTTGGTATCGACATCAGACCAACCGGCGTCATAGGTCCAACCGCCTTCGGCATCACGCACGCCGTCGATGAACTTACCAACGAGGAATTCCGTATCGGCTTCTAGGCTGACGTTGATGAAGGTGGCAACGTTTAGTCCGCTCGCGCCGTTGGAGGCAATGCCGGTTTCAGGTCCCCAAGTGCCAGAAGTACCAAGGAGATAGTAGCCGGTATATTCGACGTAACCGCCAGCCCAAAGGGTGACGTAGCCGGATTTCCAGACTTTGACGTACAAGTCGGCGTTGCTCAGGGCGTTGTG
>JBGUWA010000045.1:0-2188 GCA_045220635.1 Candidatus Alloenteromonas sp.
CGTCATGGGCGACCAAAAAAGGCCGACTGGCGCTTCGTTTCCTCCGCGCGCCGGCCTGCTGTTGCGATTTACTTACGAACTAACGAAGAAAAAGCGAACTGAATCCTTTGGTGTTTCGCGTCGCGGCCAACCCTGCCACTTTACCAATGAAACAAAGAAAAGCATAATTGGGGCATGCCCATGATCCGTTCCGTCCTCGCCAGCGTCAAAAAGGCCGACGAGACCTTCGCCCTGATCGATCCCGGCGACATCATCGCCCTAGGGATTTCCGGCGGCAAGGACTCGATGTGCCTGCTTTTGGCGATGCATCTATACACGATGTTCTCGAAGAAGGATTTCCGCATCGTGCCGATTTGCCTCGACCTCGGCTTCGAGGGTTTTGACGTGTCCGCGCAGGCAGAATATTGCCGAAATCGCGGCCTAGAATGGCATCAAATCGACGCCAAAGAGGTCTACCCCATCTTGCTTCAGCACACCAAACCCGGCCACCATGTCCCCTGCTCCATCTGTTCGCGGATGAAGAAGGCCGCCATGAATGACGCGGCGAAGAAATTAGGCTGCAACAAAGTGGCCTTCGCCCATCATAACGACGATGCCTTGGAAACTTTATGGATGAACATGATCCACGGCGGCTCGGTCTCCACCTTCGAGCCGAAGATGCATCTGGACCGCGCCGACATTACCTTCATCCGCCCCTTCATCTTCGTTCGCGAGGAGCAGCTGATCGCCCTGGCGGAAGAGGAGAACATCCCCGTCGCGCCCCGCACCTGCCCCGCCGACGGCTACACGGAACGGCAGTTCTGCAAAGACCTCCTCAACGACCTCTACGAGAAACGCCCCGAGGCCAAAGCCAACTTCTCCTCGATGCTTTATGACTATGAGACGTTCCGCCTCTACTTCGACCACGTCGAATACCCGAACCCCTTCGCGCCGCGGCTAAGCTTGAAGCCGCTTCTATCCGCAAAAGACGCCTTGGCCTACCAAGAGCTTGGATTGAAACCCTTGTCTAGGAAGGACAAACATTTCATCATCTGCGAGAATCATCGCCCCATCGGCGCGATCGGCTATGAGCTAGAGAATCCGCATTTGGCCGTGATCCACACGTTGGAATGCCAAGATGAGGAAAACCTAAAGAAGGCGCTTCTGCACTTCGAAGACCGCATGTCGCGGGCGATCAATCCCTTGTCCTTCGCGTTGGAGACCAAGGAAGAACGATGCGAAGAACTTGGCTACCAGCAAGGCATCCCCCCATATCAAAACCGCTTCGTCAAGCGTTATAATCGTTAACAGGAGGTAACATCCATGGAAAACATTCCTACCCATAAGGCACGCGTTCGCGCCTATAGCATCCTCAGCCGCATCTTCATCCCCCTGGGCATCGTTTGCCTTTGCCTCGGCGTCGTGATTACGGCGGTTTCGGTCCCGTTCTTCGTCCAAGCCATCTTGGCCGCGCCGAACTCCCAGGATTGCGTCGTCACCGCGAGCAGCATCCGTTGCAACGGCGCCTTGGGAGCCCAGATCGTCTGGAGCGCCCTGGGCATGTCCTTAGGCCTCGCCCACTTGGTGTTTGGCATCCCCTTGATGATCGTTGGCCCCATCTTCCGCGTCAAGGCGAAGCAAAACCGCGCCCTCGACGAGCAAGCGGGGATCGATTACGGCGACTTCCCCTATGGCAAATAAAAACAGGAGCGAGCTCCTGTCATTGCCCTGGTTCGGTCGGGGTCAACCCTAACCTCTGCCCCAAAACCTCCAAGTCATAGGAGGTTTTTTCATATCCCCAGGAAACGCTTGGGGCAAGGCCTCGCTGCACGGGGATCGGCAAGCCTTGCTCGTTCATCCAGACGTGGCGGATCTTCGAGGAGAAGGTCACGGATTGCCCTAAGGGCAAACGGAAGGAACCGATCGCGCATTCCCCGCCGCATCCGGCGTCGCCAAGAAGGTCGGCATAGCCGAGTTTCGCCGCGTAGGCGCAAAGCAGATTGGCATAGGAAGCGGTATAGTCGCTTTGAAGCAAATGGAAGCGGAAGCGCGTGCCAAAGGTCTCGTTTTCGTCGAAGGCGCCGTCTTCGTTGACGTCGACCTTCGCGGACTTATAGGAAATGCCGCCGGTCACGTCGTTAAGCTCGTAGAGGCGCATGTCGTTATTGGGCGAGATTAAGGCCAAGGCCTTATATAAGACGTCTTCGGA
>JBGUWA010000046.1:0-3514 GCA_045220635.1 Candidatus Alloenteromonas sp.
TAACGCCATCCGCCAAAAGACCTTCCCCTGCTCTCGGATGGAAAGAAGCTTTCTCCTTTGACTTGAGATATTGTCTCATCCAATGTCGTGGTGAGGAAAATAACCATGTCATAAGTATATTCTGCAACCGCACTTGCACAAAACAAATGATAGGAATAGCAACGCAAAATTGGATTCCACGATTTTGCATCCCAAGGAAATCTGGAGGTCATGCAAAACCTGGTTTTTCGTTGACAATTCACTGGAATCATCGCCGGATTCGCCCAGTGAACCGACCAAAGGAGGGGCACAGGGCGACAATCGAATTCCTTTTCAACAGGGTCTGTGGGACGGCGAAAAGTCGGATTTCGGAATCCCCGTTTTGAAAACGTCCGATGCCTCGGGGAATCCCTATCCTTTATTTTCTGGTATATCTAGAACATATCTAGAAATATCTAGAAAATTCGTTGCAAAACCCTTTTCTTTTGCGCGTGGGGGAGTAAGATGTAGGAGCGTTGACGGAGACATGGGGGACGCCTATAGGCCATCCCTTACCACTCCCGAGCTCCTAGGGAAATAACCTAGGCGTCCGTTCCTGCGTTAAAGGAGCCCCAAAGTGCGTCTTCGATTCCGAAGGCGAAATAAGGTGGTACCGCGTCATTTCGGCGTCCTTATCCAAGGGCGCTTTATTTTTTAGGAGGAAATACCCATGCGCATCATCTACAAAGGTTCGTCCGTCGAACTACCCGAAGAAGCCAATGGCTTCATCGCGTTAAAGACCCTTGAACCCGAACTCAAGAACAAAGCCATCGCCCTAAAGAAAGGCGAGGCGCTTCTGGACTTGTCCTCTCCCCTAAGCGAAGGCGAGGAGATTTCCTTCGTCACCGGCGAAGACCCCGAAGGCTTCGAGATCATGAACCACTCCTGCTCCCACTTGATGGCGCAGGCCCTCAAGCACCTCTATCCTGGCGTCTTGTTCGGCTTTGGTCCGGCGATCGAGGAAGGCTTCTATTACGACATCGACCTCGGCGACCGCGTCTTAACCGACAAGGATTTCCCCGCGATCGAAGCGGAGATGAAGAAGATCTCCAAAGCCGCGATCCCCTATCGCCGCAAGGAAATCAGCAAAGAGGAAGCCCTCGAAGTCTTCAAGGACAACCCCTACAAAATCGAGCGCATCAACGAACTCGAAGGCGGCATCTCCATGTACGAGCAAGGCGATTTCATCGACCTTTGCCGTGGCCCGCATGTCCCTAACACCTCCTACTTGAAACACTTCAAGATCCTTTCCGTCGCCGGCGCTTATTGGCGTGGCGATAGCAAGAACAAGCAGCTCACCCGCGTCTACGCCACCTGCTGGCCGAGCGAAGAAGCGCTTAAGAACCACCTCGAGATCTTGGAACGCCGCAAAGCCAACGACCATCGCCGCTTAGGCAAAGAGCTTGGCTTATTCATGCTTAGCGATTTCGCCCCGGGCATGCCCTTCTTCTTGCCTAAAGGCAAAATCGTGATGACCGAGCTCATCAACTATTGGCGGAAGATCCATACCCGCGAAGGCTATACCGAAATCGAGACCCCGACGATGATGTCGCGTCGCCTTTGGGAGACCTCGGGTCACTGGGATCACTACAAAGACAACATGTACACGACCAAAGTCGACGAAGAGGATTACGCGATCAAGCCGATGAATTGCCCTGGCTCCATCTTGGTCTACCAAAACGCCTTGCATTCCTACCGTGATCTCCCGTTACGTTACACCGAGCTTGGCCACGTCCACCGTCACGAAGCCTCGGGTGCGCTTAACGGCCTCTTCCGCGTCCGCGCCTTCACCCAGGATGATGCCCACATGTTCGTCCGCCGCGACCAAATCGGCGACGAAGTCAAACGCATCATGGCCTTATTCGACGAAGTCTATGCCGTCTTTGGTTTGGAATATCGCATCGTCCTCTCCACCCGCCCCGACGACTACATCGGCGAAATCGAGTTCTGGAACGAATCCGAAGCCGCCTTGGCCAAGGCTTGCGAAGAATCGGGCCACGCCTTCTCCATCAACGAAGGCGACGGCGCCTTCTATGGTCCCAAGCTCGACTTCAAGTTGAAGGACTCCATGGGCCGTACCTGGCAATGCGGCACGATTCAACTCGACGTCAACTTGCCTCACCGCTTCGGTCTCTCCTACGTCGACGAAAAGGGCGAGAAAGTCGAACCCGTCATGCTTCACCGCGTCGTCTTTGGCTCGGTCGAGCGCTTCATCGGCGTCATCATCGAAAACTATGGCGGCGCCTTCCCAACCTGGCTCGCCCCCGTCCAAGTCGCCTTGCTCCCCGTCAATGACGAAGCCCATGGCGAATACGCCGAGGAAGTCTTGAAGCAGCTTCGCGCCATCGACGTCCGCGCCGAAATCATGCCCGCGAGCGACAAACTTGGCTACCGTCTGCGCCAAGCCCAAGTCAACAAGATTCCCTATACCTTGGTCTTAGGCGAAAACGAAAAAGAAGCCGGTAGCGTCACCTACCGCGTATATGGCGATCCCAAGCAGATCACCGTCTCGCTGGAAGAGTTCAAGAAGCTCATCCGCGAGCACATCGACTCCAAAGCCCGCTTCTAAAGAATTTCCATAGACGCCGCCTGCGAAAAGGCGGCGTTTTTTTACAGTGTACAAGCACCTTCCTTGTATCTGTTCGCGCGTGCGCTAAACTTGTCGCGTATGGAAGAGCGTCGCATCATCACCGAACCGCCAGAGAAACTCTTACTCGAATTCGGGTCGGAGATTCTTTCTTCGCCGCGCTTCCTGAAGCTGAAGAACGTGACGCAGCACATGCGTTCTAATACCTACGATCATAGCGTCAAGGTCACCTTGAAGGCGTTGCATCTTGCCAAGAAGATGAAGGTTCATGTCCATCCTTCCGCCTTGGTGCGCGGGTGCTTGCTCCACGATTACTTCCTCTATGACCCCCATGGCGCGGACAAGAAACGGTTCCATTTGCGGTTCCATGGCATCCGCGCCGCCAAAAACGCGATGCGCGACTTCGGCATCAACACGGTGGAAACGGACATGATCATGAATCACATGTGGCCCCTTCACCCCTTCCGCTTCCCCATCTGCGTGGAAGGTTGGCTCTTAATCCTCGCCGACAAGCAGGTATCCTGCACCGAGCGCTTCGACACCAACCCCATCGTCATCGATAACTGAAAAAATATATAGCAAAATATGCATCTCCCCCTTATATAGGGGGATTTTCCGTGTAAAATATTGGCATGAGCAAACCCGTTGAACCCTATAAGTGCGCTTTCTCCCTCTCGCACGAAATCCTGAATGTCGCGACCTCCATCGCTTTTAAGCTGGGCCGTCTTTCCTTAACCCACGACCGCCCGGCGGATAACGAGGATTTCGTCGCCGCGACCAAAGCCACCTTGGCCCTAGAAGGCATCGAAATCAAGCCGTCGCAGATGCGCGGCCTAAACAAAGGCGACGACGTTCCTAGCGCGCCTTTGGCCACCGCCATCCGCAACCTTTACGCGAAAATGCCGCGGC
>JBGUWA010000047.1:0-2374 GCA_045220635.1 Candidatus Alloenteromonas sp.
GGCATGGAAACCACCGAAATCAAACAAACCTACGAAGACTTCGCCAAAAACAACGTCTATAGCATCAGCAACTGCCCGACCCATGGCGAACCGAAGCTGCTTATCGTCCCCGTCTGGTTCTCCGATTCCAGCACCTTCATCTCCAGCAGCAAACGCGAAGACGTCAGGGCTGACATCGCCGCGACTTATCTCGGCAGCAAAGAAGAGACGGGTTGGCATAGCGTCAAATCCTATTACGAGGAAGAATCCCTCGGCAACTTGACCCTTAACGGCACCGTCACCGATTGGTACGAGGTCAACTCAAGTTACACCGTTTATGGCGATTCCGGCGCCGGCGGAGACGCCACGTTGGGCTTGGTGGGGACCGCGACCGACTGGTACTTCGACCGCCACCCCGGCGAAAAACGCACCGATTACGACAGCGATGGCGACGGCTATCTCGATGGCGTCATGCTCATCTACGCCGCCCCCGACTATGTCGCCCTTGGAAGCAGTCGATACACGAACCTCTGGGCGTATTGCTATTGGCTCCAAGACCCCACGCAGAAGAGCACCCGCAACCCGGGACCCAACGTCTACTTCTGGGCTTCCTACGACTTCATGTATGGCGATAACGCCCGCGCCCGCACCGGCAAATCGGACTATTCCGATGGCGATACCTCGCATTGCACGCTTGACGCCCATACCTTCATCCACGAAATGGGCCACGTCTTCGGTTTGGACGACTATTACGACTACGCCGACAACTCCAACTCCCCCGCGGCCACCTTCTCCATGCAGGACTATAACCGCGGCGGCCACGACCCCTTCTCCCTCATGGCCTTCGGTTGGGCCGATCCCTATATCCCTGAATCGAGCTGCGAAATCACCATCGGCGCATTCCAGAACACCCATGATCTGGTCTTATTGACCCCCTCTTGGAACGCCGTGGATTCGGCCTTCGACGAGTACTTGCTGCTTGAGCTATATACTCCGACCGGCCTTAACGAACTCGATAGCACCTACGCTTACGAAGGCGCCCGCGACCTCAAGGGTCCCACCGCCACCGGCTTACGCGTCTGGCACGTTGACGCGCGTCTCGTCTACGCCGTCAGCGGCGCGGGAAGTTATTACACCAGCGAGCGTTGCGAAGCCGAGAACCTGCGCCTAGGCGGCAACTCTTCCGCGCCGAACTTCGTCACCGACGTCAACCACTCCGGCGGCGTCCTCCACGCCTTCACCAACACGGGCGACGACGACGATTACGGCACGCGCCTTGGCCAAGCCTACGACAAGTACGACTTATTGCACCTCATCCGCAATAGCCGCACCAAGACCTATAGCCACTGCACCCAGCTGACCGGCGCCGACCTCTTCGGAAACGGCTCGAGCTTCTCGATGAGCGATTTCGGCAAGCAATTCCCCAACACGGGCAAGCTCGATAGCAACGCCGATCTTGGCTGGAGCTTCTCCGTGGCGATCTCCGGCGAAGGTGATAACGCGCAAGCGACCATCACCTTGACCCGCGGCTAAACGACACCTTAGACCCACGCTTCGTCGTGGGTTTTTCTTTAGCCTATTCCTCCGCTTATGCGATAATGATTCCTAGCGAGGTACCCCCTATGCAATATGACAACATCACACGCAACATCGACATCGTTTTCTGCATCGATGGCACGGGTTCCATGCGGCCCATCATGGACGACATCAAGGAAAACGCGATCCGCTTCTATGGCGAAGTGGTCGAGGAATGCTACGCCCATGGGGCCTCGGTGGCCGCTTTGCGCGTGAAACTGCTCATCTTCCGCGACTACGAATCCGAAGGGGGAGACGCCATCGTCGAGTCGCCCTTCTATGAACTTCCTAGCGATGATGACCTTTTCGTCGATTTCCTCAATACCGTCGTTCCCGGCGGCGGCGCGGGGAAAGGGGCTTGCGGCTATGAAGCCCTCCACTATGCTTTCCGCAGCGAATTCGTCAACGCCCCCAAAGACCGCCAGATCATCGTGCTGATTTCCGATACCTATCCGCGCCCTTTGCCTAAGCGCAGCAGAAAAGGCTATTACCCCGGCGACATGTCGACCGAGGAAGAGCTCATCAATACCTGGACCGGCGCGATCCCCGACCCCGAAGTCACGATGACGCCACGCGGCCGTCGTCTCATCTTCTTCGCGCCGGGAGAAACCGATTACCGCCTCCTCGCCGGGAAGCTAAAAGGCGCGATCTTCGTCCCCGTCGCCAAGGAAAAAGGCCTTCGCGATACCGACTTCTCCTCCATCGTCAAGGTCATCGCCGCCTCCGTCGGTGGACAATAACCCTTCGCGATCTTAGCCGCGTCGAACCCTGGCGCGGCTTTTCTTACGCAGGAATGCGCATGGCGCGTGCAAAATATTGC
>JBGUWA010000048.1:0-3581 GCA_045220635.1 Candidatus Alloenteromonas sp.
AAGATCATCAAAGAGGATTTCTTCCTTCTCTGTGGCGACTTGATGCTCGATGTCGACTTCAAGCGCTTCATGAAGTTCCACAAGGCGAAAAACGCGATCATCACGACTTTTGCGCATCCCAATAGCCACCCCTATGATTCGGATGTCTTGATTCGTAACAGCGAAAACAAAGTGGTGCACATCCTTTCTAAGAAAGAACCGCGCGAAATCTTCTATGAGAACCTCACCAACGCCGGTCTTTACGTCGTCTCTAAATTCTTGCTCGAGACCTTCCGCGAAATGGCCGCGCCCATCAAGATGGATTTCGAAAAAGACCTGCTTGCTCCAAGCATCTATAGCGACGGTGTCTATTGTTATCGTTCCAGCGAATACGTCAAAGATTGCGGCACGCCTGACCGTTATGAGGCGGTGAATCGCGATACCACCTCTGGCGTCGTATCAAGCCGTAACCTTTCGCACCCTCAAAAGGCCATCTTCTTGGACCGCGATGGCGTTATCAACGTCTTTGGCGATTTCGTCACCCACCCCGACGGGCTGATGCTAAAGGAAGACGCCGCACCCGCGATTCGCCGCATCAACGAATCCCGTTATTTGGCCATTTGCATCACCAACCAACCCGTCGTTGCCCGTGGTCAAACCAGTTTTGGCACCCTCAAGGAGATTCATAACAAACTCGAAGATCTTCTTGGCGAAGGTGGCGCCTATCTCAATGACCTCTATTTCTGCCCGCATCACCCTGACAAAGGGTTCGAAGGCGAGGTTCCCGAACTAAAGATCGATTGCGAATGCCGCAAGCCCAAGATCGGCATGCTGCTGAAGGCCAAGAAGGACTACAACATCGACCTCAGCAAATCCTGGTTCGTCGGCGACACCCACCAAGACGTGCAGACCGGCATCAACGCAGGTTGCCGCACCGTCCTCGTCACCACAGGTGACCCCGAACCCGCGAAAAAATACCCCGAGGCCAAACCCGATTACGTTTGCAAAGACCTCGCCGAAGCCGTCGAAATCATCCTCGGTTTAGAATAAGGAGCACGTCATGGACTTCATCAAAGAAATCAACGAATACTACGAACGCGAAAAAGCCGTTATCGATGCCTTGGATCGCGACGAAATCAACGCCGCGATGAACGCGTTGCTCGAGGCTTATGACCGTGGCGCGACCATCTACTCCTTTGGCAATGGCGGTTCTGCCGCGACGGCTTCCCACATGGTTTGCGACTTCAACAAAGGTACCTGCGCAGACCTTGAGAAGAAGTTCAACTTCATCTGTCTCAACGACAACATCCCCGTCATGATGGCTGTGGCCAATGACCTTTCCTATGAAGATATCTTCCTCTATCAACTGCAAGGCCATCTCAAGAAAGAAGATGTCGTTTTGGCCATCTCGGGTTCTGGGAATTCCCATAACGTGGTCAAGGCCGTGGAATACGCCAAGAAGGTCGGCGCCACGATCATCGCCATGACCGGCTACCAGGGTGGCAAGATTCGCAAGATGGCCGATTACTACCTCCACGCCCCCGTCGAAGACATGCAAATCACCGAAGATCTCCATATGAGTTTCGACCACATGATCATGCAGATCTTCTGGAAGTACCTGGCCGCCAAAAACGGCAAGGAAGCCATCTATAAAATCAACCAATAACCCCGCAATTTGAAGAGAAGTCGCGCAAAAACGGCTTCTTTTTTTATAAACTTCGCCTTTTCGTAGTTTTCACCATCATCATGAAACTGCTTTCTTTTTGTCCAGAGGCGTTGGTGCTCCATTTTTGCAGAGCGTATACTAATCCCGTAGAAAGGAGACCCTTATGTCTAACATCCTTCACCGCGTTCCCGAATACCGCATTACCCCCGAGGACTTCCTCGCCTATATTGAGATTCCCGCGCACAGCAAAAACAAATATGAATATGATGAGGAGTGCCACAAACTCATTCTCGATCGCATTCTCTTCACCGCGACCCATTACCCCCATAACTATGGATTTATTCCCAAGACTTGGGGCTTGGATGACGACCCGCTTGACGTCATGATCGTCATGAGCGAACCCGTCGTTCCTGGCGCCTTGGTCCGTTGCTCGCCCATCGGCGTACTCGAGATGAAAGATTCGGGGAAGGGCGACCAGAAAATCATCGCCGTCTGCAAAAACGACCCCGTCTATTGCGACTACGAAGACTTGCATCAGTTGCCGAAACACCTCTTTGATGAAATCCGTCACTTCTTCGTTGTCTACAAGCAACTCGAATCCGGCAAGATCACCGAAATCGAGGGCTTCTATGGTCGAGAAGAGGCCATCAAAATCATCAAGGAAGCCAAAGAGCGTTACCACGAAAAGTTCCCTACCGGAAACGAGGAAGCCTAACCCTAAAACGCAAGAGAAAACGCGCCCGATATGCCAAAACGGAGGGCGCTTTTCTTCTTCCCGGCACCTCAAACGCGGTTTTTGTCCCAGTAAGAAGGGTTGGCTTTTTTCCTTATTCTAGGAATAAGTCCTCGTGTGGTATCATATTTTCGCTGGGCAGTCGTGCCCAATGCTATTAGGAGGAAACAATGGCAGAAAAGAAGTACGTATTCTCGTTCAAGGAAGCTCACTCTGGTAAGTTGGGCAAAGATATCCTTGGCGGAAAAGGCTTTGGTCTTGCCGAGATGACCGCCGCTGGGGTCAACATCCCTGCTGGTTTCACCATCTCCACCGAAGCTTGCAACCTCTATTACGATTCTGGGAAGAAGATCCCCGAATACGTTTGGGAGGACATCGTGGCTCACGTTCACGAAATCGAGAAGTCGAACAACAAAGCGTTCGGCGGCGGCAAGAAGGGCGTCATGCCTCTCTTGGTCTCGGTCCGTTCTGGTGCTAGGCAGTCCATGCCCGGCATGATGGACACCATCCTCAACCTCGGCTTGAATGACAAAGTCGTCGAAGAACTCGCCGAATTCGCGGGTAATGAGAGGTTTGCTTGGGACTCCTATCGTCGCTTCTGCTTGATGTTCACCAACATCGCCAAAGGCCATCCGAGAACCGAGATGGACGCGATGCTCGACAAACTCAAAGAAGAACGCGGTTACAAACTCGACACCGAAGTCACCGTTCCCGAACTCAAGGAACTCGTCAAACAGTACAAGGCCTACTACAAGAAGACCTTTGGCGAAGAATTCCCGACCGATCCCTATGAACAACTTCGCGAAGCGGTCGCTGCCGTCTTCCGTAGCTGGGACAACCCCCGCGCCAACGTCTATCGTCAGATGAACGGCATCCCCTACGAATGGGGCACCGCCGTCAACGTCCAGTCGATGGTCTTCGGCAACATGGGCGAAGATTCCGGCACCGGCGTCGCCTTCTCTCGCGACCCTGGCACCGGCGAAAAGAAAATCTACGCCGAATTCCTTCCTAACGCTCAGGGCGAAGACGTCGTCGCTGGCGTTCGCACCCCGCTCCACATCGACGAACTCCAACGTCGTATGCCGGAAGTCTACAAAGAATTCATGGCCACCATCGAGCGCATGGAAAACTATTTCCACGATATGCAGGATATGGAGTACACCATCGAAAAAGGCGTCCTCTACTTCCTCCAGGCCCGTAATG
>JBGUWA010000049.1:0-1949 GCA_045220635.1 Candidatus Alloenteromonas sp.
CTTAACGAACATCTCGGCTTTGCCGCAACGGGCGTTGTCGGTCGCGCTATAAACGCGCGGCGGCGCCTTGAGGTGCAACGTCGGCAAAGCGGAAAGCAAACCTTTCGTGTCTTTGATGATGGTGCTGCGTTTGATCATCTGTTTGCTATTCTATCACATGGGCGCGCTTGTGGCGTATGCATGATGCGCGCTAATCGCCTATGAGATATCCTTCCCTATTTGCTTTCTTGTTTGCCTTCGGCGATATCCTTGCCCGCGATGGCGACGTAAATCGTGCGGAAGAAAATGCGTAGGTCGAGCCAAAAGGACATTTTCCTAACGTATTCGCCATCGAGTTCGGCTTTCTTTTCAATGGAATTATGGTCGCGCCCATGCACCTGCGCTAAACCCGATAAGCCAGGCCGGACGATATTGGCGCCGACTTTTTCGCGCGCTTCCACGAGGTCTTCTTGGTTCCAAAGCGCGGGGCGAGGGCCAATCACGGACATATGGCCAACGAAGATGTTGAATACCTGCGGAAGTTCGTCGAGCGAAGTCTTCCTTAGGAACTTGCCAAAGCCCGTGATGTATTGGTCTGGGTTTTCCATCAGGTGCGTCGGCACGTCGTTGGGGGCGTCTTTGCGCATCGTGCGGAACTTGAGGATGGTGAAGAACTTCTTGTTTTTGCCAAAGCGCCTCTGCGTGATGAAGATGGGGCCTCTAGAAGTGCACTTGACGAGAATCATGAGAAGCAAAATGAGCCAAGAGAAGACGATAATGGCCAAAAGCGAGCAGAGGATGTCCAGCGCTCGCTTGAAGAATAGATAGATTTTTTGGCTTTTCCGTAGCATCGCCTATTCTCTTCCCATTAGTCGTTGGGGGTTGGCGTATAGGTCGTAATGATGGATTTGAGGAGGTTGCGGATGTCGTCGACTTCGTCCATGTTGAAGACGCGGGAGATTTCGACGATCTCTTGCTCGATGGGATAAGTGTTGCCCTTCTCCTCGATGAAGATCTTTTCGTTATCGGTCTTTTCCTGATGCTCTTTGTCGATGAGCAATTCCTCGAAGAGCTTCTCGCCAGGACGCAATCCCACTTCGACGATATCGATGTCTTTGTAGGGAACTAGACCGGCTTGGCGAATGAGCTTCTCGGCGAGGTTGATGATCTTGACGGGTTTGCCCATGTCGAGGATGAAGATCTCCCCGCCTTCGGCGAATAGGCCACATTGAAGGATCAAGGACACTGCTTCGGGGATGGTCATGAAGTAACGGATGATGTCCTTATGGGTCAAGGTGATCGGGCCGCCTTCTTCGATTTGCTTTTTGAACAAAGGCACGACCGAGCCATTGGAGCCAAGGACGTTGCCAAAGCGCACGGCGGCATAGGCGGTCGATTCGGACTTGTCGGAGAAATATTGGATGATGGTCTCGGCAAAGCGTTTGGTGGCGCCCATGACATTGGTGGGACGCACGGCTTTGTCGGTGGAGACGAGGACCATCTTCTTGACGCCATATTTTGAGGCGAGTTTGGCGACGTTATAGGTGCCGATGACGTTGGTGCGGATGGCTTCGGCCGGCGAATCTTCCATCAATGGAACGTGTTTATACGCCGCGGCATGATAAATGTAATCGGGGCGATATTTCTTGATGACTTGCTCGACGCGGACTTCGTTATAGGTAGAGCCGATCAGGGTAACGAGCTTCACGCCTTCGATGTTCTCTTCGCGCATGGTGCGAAGAAGTTCTTGTTGGATGTCGTAGGTGCTGTTTTCGTAGATATCGAAGAGGACAAGGGTGCTCGGCTTGGTGCGGAAGATTTGCCGCACGAGCTCGGAGCCGATTGAACCGCCGGCGCCGGTAACCATGACGGTTTTGCCGCCGAGCATTTCGGTGACTTTCTCGTTGTCGAGTTTGACGGGTTCGCGGTAAAGAAGCTCATCGAGGTTGACGTCGACGACGCGGGTGTCG
>JBGUWA010000050.1:0-1936 GCA_045220635.1 Candidatus Alloenteromonas sp.
TCTTCCCCGAGATCGTGGGTCCGGAAGGCATCTGGTGGAGCATTCCTCTGGCGGAAGGACTAGGCACCGTGATGAATCTTCTCGTCATGCATTATTTCGGAAGGAAATACGGCTACCGGCTAAAGAAAACCGAAGCCCCGTCCGAAGTGGAATAACAAGAGAAAACCCGCGTCACCGCGGGATTTTTCTTATCTTTTCGATGTGGCGGTGGGGCACCTGATAGACCCGGAAGCCGCCATTGGGAACGATGTTATCGATGAACTCCTCGTTGCTTAGGTCGTCACGGAAATAGGTGCCGATGACGCGGCTCACCGCGGCATGGCAGACGAGCAATATGTCCTTGTCTTCGGCTTGGGGAACGATTTCGTCAAGCAACGAATAGATGCGGTGGGCGACGTCGAAATAGGATTCGCCCTCGGGGTGACGATAGGCGAGCAGCCGCCGCGTCGCCTGATAGCCTTCCGCGTGCCAATTCGTGGCCTCGAAGACGCCATAGGCCATCTCCATGAGGCGGTCATCGAAGACGATTGGGATCCCCCGGCCTTCCAAAACGGTTTCCATCGTCTGCTTGGCGCGGGTAAGCGGGGAACAATAGCAAAGGGCGAAATCGACTTTGTCGAGTTCCTTCTTGGCTTCTAGGGCCTGCGCGAAGCCTTTCGCGTTCAATAACGTGTCGGTGCGACCTTGGACGATGCCTTGGTTGTTCCAATCGGTTTGGCCATGACGGAGGACGTAAACGCTCATATACGCGAAATATTATCCCGCAGGAATGAAAAAACTTGAATTCGAACGCGAAGTCTTTATGATTGTCGCTGCGGCTAAGCGAAGTCGAGACGCCTCTCCTGCATCCGGCCTTGCTTACGCTAAGTCAAAAAAGAAAGGAGAAACCCACAATGGCCTTAAACAAAGAAGAGACCGCCACGATCGTCAAACGGTATGGCAAAAACGAAAAGGACACCGGTTCCACCGAAGTCCAAATCGCCCTTCTCACCCAGAGGATCAAAGACCTCACCGCCCACCTCAAGTCCAACAAACAGGACGCCGGTGCCCGCCGTTCCTTGCTCATCCTCGTCGGCAAACGCCGTTCGCTGTTGAACTACCTCAACAAGTCCAACCCCGAAGGTTACCTCGAGCTCATCAAGAAACTCGGCATCCGCAAGTAAGGGAAATCGACAAAGCTAACCTCGGTTCGCCGAGGTTTTCTTTTCTCGTGCGGATGCGCTTTCATGGATTATGCGCAAGTAACCCTTGCCCACGCGTACACGGAAGGCGTATCATAGCGGCGTTGCAAATAAGGAAAAGAGAAAAATGAAGAAAGTGTTTGAAACCGAATTCGCCGGACGCCCGTTGAGCGTCGAGTTTGGCGAAATCGCAAAACAGGCCGACGGTTCGGCCTTTGTCCGTTTCGGCGACACCGTGGTCCTCGCGACCGCTTGCTGCGCCGACGAACCCAAAGAGGGCGATTTCTTCCCCCTCACCGTCAACTACGAAGAAAAATCCTACGCCGTGGGTAAGATCCCTGGCTCCTTCCTCCGCCGCGAAGGTCGCTCGGGCGAGCACGCCACCTTGGCCGCGCGCTTGATCGACCGCCCCATCCGCCCGCTTTTCGCCGATGGGTTCCGCAACGAAGTCCAAATCGTGGCCACCATCATGTCCGTGGACCGCGACAACACCCCCGAAATGACCGGAATGCTCGGCGCCTCCTTGGCCCTTTGCACCTCCGACATCCCCTTTGATGGCCCCGTCGCCGGCGTCTATGTCGGCCGCGTGGATGGCCAACTCATTATCGATCCGACCGAAGAGCAGCGCGAGAAATCCGACATCGACCTCGCCGTCGCCGGTACCAAAGACGCGATCATGATGGTCGAAGCCGGTGCCGCCGAAGTCCCTGAAGAAGAGATGCTCGACGCCATCATGTTCGGCCACGAAGCCATCA
>JBGUWA010000051.1:0-2985 GCA_045220635.1 Candidatus Alloenteromonas sp.
CGAAGCCATCCGCGACACGGCCGAAGCGGCGCATGACGTCGACCTCAAGATCGCCGGCGAGTCCGATGATCTGGCTATCGTCAGCGCCAAGGTCAACGTCCCCGGCGGGCAATCCACCTCGATCGCCTTAGTCGGACCGACGCGCATGGACTACGATACCGTGGTCGCCGCGCTCCATTACGTCGCCGCGACGCTCGAAGACCATTTCAAGAAATTAGAAGGAGGTTCCGACCCATGTCCGAAGAAGAACGAATCGACAGCGGAGAAACCGAACAACCCGAAGAAACCGTAGAACTTGACGGCAAAGAGGGCAAGAAAGTCCCCGCGAAGAAATTCCGGGCCGTCCTCGAACAGCTCGAAAAAGCCCAAGCCGACTTAGCCCATTGGAAAAACGAGTACTACAAGGCTTACGCCGACACGCAGAACCTGCGCCGCTCCCTCGAAGCCGAGCAACGCACCATGTACCGTTATCGGGCCGAAGGCTTCCTCGAGACCTTGCTCCCCGCCCTAGACGCCTTCCATATGGCGTTAGACGCGCCCGCCCCGACCAAAGAGGCGGCCAACTACCAAATCGGCTTCACCTATATCTATAACCAGATCATCCAAAGCTTGGCCAGCGAAGGCTTGACCGAGCTCACCCCCAAAGTCGGCGACCCCTTCGACGCTTCCTACATGAACGCGATCGAAGCGGTGGAGTCCGACGAAGTGGAGCACAATCACGTCCTCAAGGTCCATTCCAAAGGATATAAGCTCCACGACCGCCTCATCCGCGCCGCGATGGTCACCGTCGCCAAGAAACCCAAACCCGCGGAAGAGACCCCTCAAGAAGAAACGCCCGCCGAGGAAACCGAAAAAGCCCCGGCTGAAGCATAAACGCGAAAACACATTGCAAAGGAGTAACAAACCATGGCAAAAGAAATCATCGTCGGTATCGACCTCGGTACCACCAACTCCGTCATCAGCTACATGCAGGCTGACGGCAAAACCAAAGTCATCCCCAACCCCGAAGGCACCAACACGACCCCGTCCGTCGTCGGCTTCAAGGCCTCTGGCGAGGAAATCGTCGGCAACGCCGCCAAACGTCAGGCCATCACAAACCCCGACACCGTGAGCTCCGCCAAGCGCAAAATCGGCACCGCGGACAAGTTCCACATCAATTGCCTCAACAAGGACTTCACCCCGCAGGAAATCTCCTCGAAGGTCCTCGCTTACATGAAGGCCTACGCCGAGAAGAACCTCGGCCAGGAAGTCAAGAAAGCCGTCATCACCGTTCCCGCCTACTTCAACGACGCGCAACGTCAGGCCACCAAAGACGCCGGCACCATCGCCGGTTTGGATGTCGTCCGTATCATCAACGAACCCACCGCGGCTTGCTTAGCTTACGGCCTCGACACCAATAAATCCGAAAACGTCTTGGTCTTCGACCTTGGCGGCGGCACCCTCGACGTCTCCATCTTGGACATCGGCGAAGGCACCTTCCAGGTCCTCTCCACCAGCGGCGACACCAACCTCGGCGGCGACGACTGGGACAACCTCATCGCCGACTGGATCAAAGCCCAGATCAAGATCGAAACCGGCGCCGACCTTAGCGACAAAATGGCCCGTCAGCGTTTCGTCGACGCGGCCGAACGCGCCAAGATCGAGCTCTCCTCCTCCGTCGAGACGACCATCTCCTTGCCCTTCATCGGCATGAGCAGCTCTGGCCCGATCAACTTCGAAACCACCCTCACCCGCGCCAAATTCCAGGAATTGACCCGTCCGTTGCTCGAACGCTGCCGCGCTCCGATGGAAAAGGCCCTCAAGGATTCCGGCCTCTCCTATAACGACATCGCCTCCATCCTCATGGTCGGCGGTTCGACCCGCATGCCCGCCGTCCAGGAATTCGTCAAGAAGATCTCCGGCAAGGAGCTCAACCTCTCCGTCAACCCCGACGAAGCCGTCTCCCTCGGCGCAGCCATCCAAGGCGCCGTCATCGCTGGCGATGTCAAAGACATCGTCCTCCTCGACGTCACCCCGCTTACCCTTGGCATCGAGACCCTCGGCGGCGTCATGACTCCGCTCATCCCCAGAAACACGACCATCCCGACCACCAAGTCGCAGGTCTTCTCCACCGCGGAAGACAACCAACCCGCCGTCGACATCGTCGTCTACCAAGGCGAACGTCCGATGGCCCATGACAACAAGTTGCTCGGCCACTTCTCCCTCGGCGGCATCAAACCGGCCCGCCGCGGACAGCCCCGCATCGAAGTCACCTTCTCCATCGACGTCAACGGCATCGTCAAAGTCACCGCGAAGGACCTTGACACGCAACAGATGGCGGACATCACCATCTCCGGCTCCAATGGCCTCTCCAGCGAGGACATCGACCGCATGGTCCGCGAAGCGGAAGAGAACAAAGCCGCCGACGAGAAGCGCAAAGGCGACGTCGAAGTCAAGAACAAAGCCCAGACCTACATCGACGAGATCAACCGCACGCTGACCGAAAAAGGCGATCAGATGGACGCCACGCAGAAAGAGCAGCTCACCAAGATCCGCGACGAAGCGCAAGCCGCCATCCAGACCGATGACATCGAGAAACTCCGCGAAATCGTCGGCCGTCTCGAAGACGCCGCCAACGCGGCCGCCCAAGCCGGTGGCAACCCGGGCAACCCCAATCCTGGCGATGCCGGCAACCCCTCTAACGGCGAAGGCAACGAAACCGCCGATGACGTCGTCGATGCCGATTTCACCGACGGCAACAAATAAACCAATAATCCCCATGCGTCGCGCCTTCTAAATAGAGAAGGCGCTTCGCGCTATATAAAGAAAGGAGGCCCTCATGGCAGAAAAACGCGATTACTATGAGGTCCTTGGCCTCTCCAAAAGCGCCAGCAAAGACGATATCAAGTCGGCCTATCGCCGCCTTGCCAAGAAATATCACCCCGACTTAAACCACGAGCCCGATGCCGCCGAGAAATTCAAGGAAGTGCAAGAGGCTTATGACGT
>JBGUWA010000052.1:0-1849 GCA_045220635.1 Candidatus Alloenteromonas sp.
GTGACGCCAGGGAAGAACTGGATGTTTTTGCCACATTCGTTGAGGAACTGGCGGGTCATCTTGATGCCCTTCTCTCTTGCGACGTCCACCATGGTGTAAAGGTAGGAGAGAATCTTCTCGCAACCCGTGGCCTTGGAGAACTCGGAAGTCCTGCCCCAGAACTCCGCCGGAGTCATTCCCATCGCGGGAATAAACCCATAGGCTTGCATGTCCGTTGGGGACAACGTGGAATCAAAATCGTATAAGATCGCTACAATTGGTTTTTTGCTCATGTGAACAATTGTACTTTATCTTATTGCTTAGCAAAAGATAGGGAAAAAGCGTGAGTTTGCTTTCCACGGCCATATCGCTACAATTTATGCGTATGGATCCCTATCAGGTGCTCTTACTCATCCTCATCTTCGTAAGCTTCGTCTATTTGGCGTTGCTGGTTTACGTCGTGGGAAAGATGCGCCAGTTCAAACTTCGTTTAAGGGGAAAACTCCGTGGCCTGAATCTTTTGCTCTATGAACGCAGCGAAGTTCTTCGCGGCGTCTTCAAGTTATTTAAGGAAAAAGGCATCGCCCTTTCCGAAGAAGATCGCAAAGTTGACGAAGCCTTAAGCCAAGTCGACTTCAACCGCGTCAAAGAAGACGAATTCCGCGCGGCGATGGAAACGGTTAAGGTCGCGACTTCCCGTACCCGTTATCTCGCCCAAGCCAATCGCTTCATTTTGGCCGAACCCAAATATAAAGAACTTATGGAACTTTTGGACGATCTGGAACGCAATTACCGCACCCTAACTTCCCAATATAATTCCGACATCGTTGCCTATAACTACTGGATAAAAATCCCCACCGTTTCGTGGTTTGGTTACATTATCGGCTACCGTAAAAAGTTACTGATTAATTAAAACGAATCTCAAAATCGATCAAGTCGTCGGCAAAGTCTTTTTCGTGGCACACCAAAATGACCGTTCCCGGGTAAGCGTCAATGGCATCGAAAAGCGCGTCTTTGGCTTTCTGGTCCAAATGGTTCGTCGGCTCGTCGAGCAACAAGAGGTTGGATTTCTCCTGCGTTAACGGGGCGAGCTTTGTTTTGGCGATTTCGCCACCCGAGAGTTCGCCAAACGGGCGCATCGCCGTGGTGGATTTGACGCCGACACTAGCCAAAAGCGAGCGCACTTTCGTGTTATCGAAATCGGGGTAGAGACTACGAATGAATTCAAACGGCGTTTGCGATAAATCCATGTCGCCGACCTGTTCATAATAGAGGATATCCGCGTTTTCATGGAAGAAGAAATTTCCAAAAAGAGCGGGGATTTGCGAGAGAATCGTGCGCAAAAAGGTCGTTTTTCCTACGCCGTTATTTCCTAGAAGCGCTACCTTGGAACCGCTAGGAATCGCCAAGTCGATGGGAGCAAGAAGCGGGCGGTCATAGCCAATGACAAGACCTTGCGTCTCCAAGACGTTGCGACCCGTGCCCTTGGAATAGGGGAAGCGGAAATGAACTTCGCCACCCTCCTTGCTTGGCGCGTCAAGACGAGTCAGATGCTCAAGTCTGGCGCGGCGGGATTTGGCGGCTTTGGCGCTGGTGGCGCGGACGATGTGAGCGGCAATAAAGGCTTCTTCTTTTTTGATGTAGCGTTGCTGGGCCAAATAATCGCGTTCGGCCTGCGCCAAATCGATTTCCTTTTGGCTTAGGAAATGATCGAAGTCACCCTTATACCGAGTGATTTTCCCTGCGCGAAGGTAGAACACCACATCCGCGACGGATTTCAAAAAGCCTTCGTCGTGGCTCACAAGAAGAAACGCCTTCGGGTAATTCTTTAGGAATTGGGCAAGGAATCCGACTTGGTTGGCGTCAAGGA
>JBGUWA010000053.1:0-2851 GCA_045220635.1 Candidatus Alloenteromonas sp.
TTTAACCCTTCGATGCGGCTGACGACGACGGGCGGCATCTCGTGGTTTTGGTAATATTGAAGCACCAAATCCACCGCTTCCTCCTCAGGAGAAAGGAAAGAGGCCACCACGTGGATGTTTTTGCCTAGCAACATCCCTCTGCGATAGGTCAAAATCGCAAGGCAGAGATAGCCGTCGCGCGTCGAGAACGCGAATACGTCGCCATCGCGTAACGAGCAGGAAATCTCCACCGCCTGACGCGCCGTGACGTGCACTAAGCCATCGAGGGTCTTCTTGTATTCGGCCGCGGTTTCGAAGTCGAGTCGTTCCGCGGCATCGGCCATTTTCTTCTTTAACGAGGCGATGGCGGCGCCGGTATCGCCGTTAAGGAACTTCTTCACGTCGCCATAAAGCTTCTCGGTGACGTCTTTTTCTAACGGCTTGATGCACGGCGCAAGGCACTGCCCTAACGAATAATAAAGGCAAGGCTTGCTTGGGATATTCCGGCACTTCCTCGTGGGGTAGATTTTGTTAAGCAAATTGATCGTCTCCGTCGCCGAGGAAGAAGAGGGGAACGGCCCAAAGTAAAAGTAATTGCTATCTTTCGTGGAACGGGCGATCTTGAGCAAGGGATCCCCATGCCGCTTCAAGGCGATATAGGGATAATGCGAATCGTCCATCAACATGATGTTGTAGCGAGGGTAATGGGTCTGAATCAGGTTCATCTCCAAGATGAAGGCCTCTTTCTCCGAACCGACGATGATGAAATCGAAATGGTCGACGTGGGAAACCATCGCGGCGACTTTGCCGCTTTGGGGTCGCAAAAAGTATTGGCTGACGCGCTTTTTCAGGTTTTTGGCTTTGCCAATGTAGATGATGCGGTCGTTGACGTCGCGCATCTGGTAAACGCCGGGCTTATCCGGAAGCAAGGCGATCAGGGCTTTGATTTTCTCGGAGAGGACGCCGCTCATTTTAGGTACACCACCGTCGCGCCGCCTCCGCCTTCGAATTCGCCGCCAAGTTCGCATTTGGCGATGAACTTCGGATGGGATTTGCAATATTCGTGGGTCGCTTTCCGTAACGCCCCCGAGCCTAAGCCATGGATGACGCGGACGCGCTTAAAGCCTTTGAGGCGGCAACGGTCCAGATAACGGTCAAGTTCCGCCATCGCCTCGTCTACCCTCATGCCGATCAAATTGATTTCTAGAGGCAAAGACTGCCCTGGCAAGGCGTCGATATTGGAAATCGAGGGCGTCTTCTTTTCTTCCGGGGCGGCGATCTTTCGCGCCGAAGTCTTGCCCACATGGAAACTCACGCCATCGCGGGTAATCACTTCCAAGGTTTGCCCTTTGATGCGTTTGACCTTGCCTTCGATGCCATAATCGGGCACTTCGACATAGTCGTCCACTTCGATTTCGTCATGGAATTCGGAGACCGGCTCGCTTTCTTCAAGTTCGTCTAGCGCGCGACGGGCTTTGACCGCGTCTTTTAAGGTCGCATCGGGGTTTTTTATTGCGGCAATCGCCTCTTCTACCTGAGCATGGGCTTCTTCTAAAAGACGTTCCCGCTCGGCTTTTAGCTGGGCCGCCATGACGCGCTTGGCCTTTTCTTCTTCGGCGTTGCGCTTACGGAGTTCTTCTTCTTGCTTGGCGATTTGGGCGCGGAGTTTGCTCACTTCCCGTTCTTTCTCCTCGGCGGATTGGATTAAATCGGATAAATGTTTCAACGAAGCAGACACCGACATGTCGGCGTTCTCGTCCAAATACTTTTGGGCTTTTTGCACGAGTTCTTCGGGTAAGCCAAGGCGTCTGGCCACTTCTAGGCCATAGGATTCGCCTGGGATCCCCACGCGTAAAGAATAGGTTGGGGTCAACGTGACTTCATCAAAAAGCAACGAGGCGTTTTCGACGTCATCGGAGGACAAAGCGAAGGCCTTTAACCCCTCGAAGTGCGAGGAAATCAGGGCGTAGCAGCCGCGGTTACGCAGTTCGTCCAGGATCGCCAACGCCAAAGCTTCGCCTTCTTTAGGCGAGGTTCCCGTGCCCACTTCATCCAAGAGCACCAAGTCGCCTTTTTGGGCTTTGGCCAAGATGTCTTTGATGTTGGTGACATGCCCCGAGAACGTCGAGAGGTTATCAAAAATCGACTGCGAATCGCCAATGTCGAGCAAAACGTTATGGAAGGAAGGCACTTCCGCGCCTTGGGCGCAGGGAAGAGGAAGGGCCATCATGAACATCATCGCCACGATGCCTAAGGTCTTTTCGGCGACGGTTTTGCCACCGGCGTTTGGCCCAGAAAGCACCAAGATGCGACGGGAAGAAGAAAGCGCGAAATCATTGGGAACGACTTTGGAAGGATTGAGCAAAGGGTGCCTTGCCGCGGGGAGGAAAAGCGAACCATCCTCCGAACGTAAGGCGACATGGCCTTTGACTTCTTGGGCGTAAAGGACCTTGGCTTGAAGGAAATCGGCATAGCCAATCGTCTCGTTGACGAGCAAAAACTCTTTCGCGTTACTCCCCAAAATCCGAGACAGGGCCGCCAAAATCCGGCGCACTTCTTCTTTTTCTTCGGCCTCAAGGAGGACGATTTCGTTTTGGGCGCGGACTAAAGTATCGGGTTCGATAAACGTGGTCGCTCCAGAAGAGGAAACGTCTTGGATGATGCCTGGCACCTTGTTTTTGTGGCTATTGGCGATCGGCAACACGTAATGGCCGTTGCGCATCGTCCAGGAATTGCCGCTTAGGTAAGGGCGATGTTTCTCTAAGATCTGGCCGAGTTTGCTGGTGATTTCGATTTTGCGGCGCGCCAAGGTCGAACGGATGCGCTTGAGTTCGGGGGAGGCGCTATCCTTGACGGTGAGGTCTGGGGCAAG
>JBGUWA010000054.1:0-2556 GCA_045220635.1 Candidatus Alloenteromonas sp.
CATAGTTCTTAATGTTTACGTATTTCCCCGTAACGCTTTAAATTTTGATACTAACGGCGGTTTATGAGCAATATTTCAACTCGTCGCTCATTGTTTCTTTCTTATTCGCGCGCAAGACCGTAATCAATAAGCTATCGGGGTGATTTTACACAGTCGGACCGAAACCTCTGCAATATCGCGTTCCATGAACTCGATGGTGTCTGAGAGATTCTCGTCCACCAACTCAGTTTTCCCTCGAAAAGGTGATATCGGGGCGGTATGGACTTTGTCCACAAATCGGGTTTTCACTAGGCACTATCGAATGTTTTTGAATGAGTTAGAAGCACGGTGTGGGGTTAGAGCCGATGGACAATTTCCGCAAAACCTCAGTCAATGCAAAGCATGGGCTATTGAATTTTGTTACCAAAATAGTATAGTTTTAGTAACATGAACTCTACTGCGTTTCTTATAGAAAAAACAATCGACGACGCCCCCGAATTAACGCTATGGCATGGCAGCGACTTCCTCGACTATGGCAAGGCGAGCAACGTGAAGGTCGTCCTCGCTCGCTTAGCCGAAGGTGGCAAGCTCCGCAGAGTCATTGACGGGGTCTATTATCGTCCAAAGACCGTCATGGGGATCGATATCCCGCCTTCCATGCACGAGATCGCAAGGAAAATCGCCTCCCTGCATCGATGGAACATTATCCCTAGCGGTGAGACCGCGCTCAACGCACTTGAATTATCGACGCAGGTCCCGTCTGAGTACGTCTATTCCAGTGACGGCCCCTACCGCGATTATTCCGTAGGCGACATCTCCCTCCATTTCCGCCACAAGAGCACGCGCTTCATCAAGGGCATGTCCTACAAGACGGCCTTGTTCGTGGAAGCGCTAAAAGCGCTGGGGAAAGAAAACGTCGGCGAGAGCGAGATCAAGGCTTTGGCCAGATCGTTAACCGCAGAAGAAATAAACCTTATATTGGCGGAGGCGAAAACCGCCCCGGAATGGATTTACGACGCCGCAACGCGGGTCGAGGAGGAAAAGCAATGGAAAGGATCATGAGGCTAAGCGTGGAAGAACGCACCGGGCTCATCGCCGCCGCGGCGAGGAGTTTGGGTCTAGGAGAGGCCATCGTCGAGAAGGACCTTTGGGTCACCTACTTCCTCGGCTACCTCTTTTCGCGCTGCCCTTACAAAGGCGAATTCGAGTTCAAGGGCGGAACTAGCCTCTCAAAATGTTACGGTCTCATCGATCGTTTCTCGGAAGACCTCGACATCGTCATCTCCGCCAAGGCCATTGGATTGGATCTTTCGCCGCTTTTAGAGGAGGGGACGAGTCGAAACAAGAGGGAGCTTTTCGCCATCGAGGCCAACGAAAGAGCGATGGCCTTCCTCGAGAACGAACTTATCCCTACGATGAGGAGGGACTGCGAAGACGAACTCGGCGAGAGGCTATCTTTCGAGCTCGTTAAGGAGGATCTCGCCTTCTACGTTGGCTACCCAGCCACCTATGGCGACCCCTACGTCCTGCCGAGGCTCAAATTCGAGATGAGCTCCCTCTCCGCTTTGTTGCCCTCGGAGAACAGAAAGGTCAAACCGCTTCTTTTCGAAGCCCTGCCAACGCTAGACGACGGCAAAGAAAGAATCGTGCGCGCCCTTTCCCCCGAACGGACCTTTTGGGAGAAGGCAATGATTCTCCATCAGGAGGCCCACCGCATCAGTGGGTCGGTCCCGCGCCGCTATTCAAGGCATTACTACGACATCGTCAAGATCTATCGAAGCCCAATCGGCGAAAAGACCATTTCGAACATCGACTTAATGGATGAGGTACGGACGTTCACCGAAGCGTTCTATAATCGCGCCTGGGCGAAATTCCAAGAGGCAAAACCCGGTACTTTCCGCCTCCGCCCAAACGAAAGCCAGATTGAGGCTTTGCGCAAGGATTACCAAGAGATGGGAAAAATGATCTTCGACAAAAACGCGCCGAGTTTCGACGAGATTCTCGCCGCCTTGGCTGAAATCGAGAAGAAAATCAACGGAGAGGAACGATAATGTCCATCCTAAACGCATACGAAGAGGGCGGGACCCCGATCATCACGCCCGAGAAACTCTACAAGAAAGAAAGGCAAATCGCCGACGTCGCCGTCGCCTGCTTCACCAAGAAGGCCCTCGACTACGTCCTGTCCACTTATCGGCATGAGGCCTATCACGAGTTCCTCGCGACGGGAAACGGGCCAATGACCATCTATTATCTCCCGGATTTCAAGGTGCTTTTCTTCATGTCGCTCATCGGCTCGTCGATGGCGGGAGGCCTCTTACAGGAAATCGCCTACATCTCGGGCGTTACCAAATTCGTCTACTTCGGCTCCTGCGGGGTTCTCGACGCATCGTCAAGGGGCCATTACATTATCCCGACGGAGACCTACCGCGAAGAGGGCTATAGCTACCACTACGCGCCTCCCTCGGAATACATGCCCATCAAGAACCATGGGCCTGTCGAATCGTTCCTAAAATCCCTCAATTTGCCCATCGTCGTCGGGAGGTGTTGGACGACCGATGCCTTCTATAACGAGACCAT
>JBGUWA010000055.1:0-3404 GCA_045220635.1 Candidatus Alloenteromonas sp.
ACCACGCCTTCGAAGACTTGGTTGCGCTCTTTCTTGTTCTCGATGATGCGGACGTACACTTTGATGGTGTCGCCGGAGGAGAACTCAGGGATATCGCTGCGGAGCTGCGTCGCGGCGATCTCATTCGCGAGGTTTAAATTCATTTTTCATGCCTCCAGGATTGCGGTTTCTCTTCAGGTTCACATCCGGTGACGAATGGATGGCGGAGCCTGCGTATCTCCCTTAGGGAGCGGGCATAGTATAGGCACGCATCCCCCTTTAGGGCAAGGAAAACTTTTCCAAATTCGCCCTGTTAAGCAAAAATACTTGACAGCGTATCCCGTGACGAGGATGATATGCACGTTTGAAGGAGGAATTCACCATGTCCGTCAAAATCCGTTTGACCCGTATTGGCCGTCACAAAGACCCGTTCTATCGCATTGTCGCCGCCGACTCCCACTTCACCAGGGATGGCCGCTACATCGAACAAATCGGCACCTATGATCCCGCTTTGGGAACCGCTGCCGCCAAGATCGATGAAGAGCTCGCCCTCAAGTGGCTCAACCTCGGCGCCCAGCCCAGCGATTCCGTCCGCGCGATGCTTTCTGCCAAAGGCATCATCGCCAAATTCGCGGAATCCAAAGTCAAAAAAGGTAGCAAGTAATGGAACGTGATTTCGCTGCGATTCTGCACCCGATCATCGATCCGTTGATTGAGAAACCGGAATCCGTCTTAATCCGCGAAGTCCCTGGCTCCACCCGTCGCGAAACGACCATCCTCATCGTCTCCGAACCCGAAGACACCGCCCGCCTCATCGGCAGGCATGGCATGGTCGCCAACGCGTTACGCGAAGTCATTGGCATCGCCGGCAAAGTCGATGGTTCCAATCAACGCATTCGGTTGAAATTCGAAAGCTTTGGCGAGGATAATGAAGGCGAGGGAGAATAACCCCTCGCCCTTTCCTTTATGCAGTACGTTACCATTGCTCGTCTTGGCAAACCCTTTGGACTAAAAGGACAAGTCCACGCTTTTTCGCTTACCTCCTTCCCCGAACTACGCTTCAAAAAGAACAAAGCGTATGTGCTGATCGACCTAAAAGGCAATGAAACCAAAGTCACCCTCACCTCCTTCTCCATCAAGGGCGACGCCTTGGTTTTGGGCTTTAAGGAAATCACCACTCCCGAAGAAGCCGCGACCTTCTATGGGCAGACTTTAAACCTCAATAAAGAAGATGCCCCGATGCCCGAAGGATACGTCCGCTTCGACGAACTCCTTGGTTTCAAAGCCATCGACGATGAAGGCAATGCCTTAGGCGAACTGGTGGACGTTTTGGAAAACGCCCCTACTCCTAGCCTAAAGTTCAAAAACCCGAAAGGCAAAGTGTTCTACGTGCCGTTCATTGACGAATTCGTCGGTGATATTTCTTATGAAGAAAAATCCATCCGCATCCATGTCGTGGAGGGCATGTTATGAACATCACCGTCCTGACCTTATTCCCCGACATGTTCGAGGGGTTTCAAACTAATTCCATCATCAAGCGCGCCTTAGGCAAAGGCGTGGCCACGTTTAAGGCCGTCAATATCCGTGACTATACCTTAGATAAGTATGGCCGTACCGACACGCCCCCGATCGGCGGAGGCGCCGGATTAATCCAAAAAGCGCAGCCGATCGTCGATGCGATCAAAGCCAATAAAACCGCGAATTCCCATGTCATTTTGATGTCTCCTCGCGGCAAGACGTTTAATCAAGAAATGGCCAAAAGCTTCGCAAAACTTGATGATTTATTGATTGTTTGCGGACATTATGAAGGTGTGGATGAACGCGTGAACGCTTATTGCGATGAGCTTGTCTCCATCGGCGATTATATCCTCACTGGCGGCGAGATCCCCGCGATGGGTATTGCCGACGCCGTCATCCGTCTGCTTGATGGGGCGATCACCAAAGATTCCCTTGAAGAAGAGTCTTTCGATAACAACCTCTTGGAATATCCACAGTACACCGAACCCTTTGATTATGAGGGCGATACCGTTCCTCCAATCCTTTATAGCGGCAATCACGGCGCCATCGCCAAGTGGCGGAGGAAACAATCGCTTCTATTGACCCGTGAATTGCGGCCGGACCTCTTCAATAAATTGACGCTTTCTAAGGCGGATAAGAAGTTGCTCCAAGAAGCCGATTCCGGCATCGTTCCCGATTGGGAAAAAGACGCCATCGAAAAGGGCAAGAAGTTCATGCATTGAGCTTTTAGAAACCCTGCCCCACTAAAAACTTAACTTAGAAGGCTTATAATCTTTGGCAAACAGAGCCCTAGAGGTTTTTGGTTTCGGCGGAGACACACTATGAAGATTTACCTTTTGGATAAAAACGAAGCAACGACGTCAACGAAACCGCAGGCGACTCCGTCTTCCGTGTCTCACCTACTTCCCCCTTTTTCCCTTGCACGCTGCATTACGTTCATGGCCGCAACCTCACTTCGCTTGTCGTTCCAACCCGTTTTGAAAGAAGAACGGTCGAGCGTATCGACCCGAAAGCCCTAACTGAATGTTTCCGCTTAACGGAACTCCCGGTTGGGAAAATCGAATCGATTCAAGGAAAAGACTGTCTATGGCTGCCGTTCATTAACGGAAATCCATATCGACAATCAGCTAGACCTCATCGTTAGCAAACCGCAAAAAGAAGAAAACGGCTTTTCTGAAGAGCCTAAATCCGCTCTGTCAGATGATAGTTCTCTCCCCTTCTAGGCGCTTAACCTAATTCGCCTTTCGTCCAAGGCGAATGTATTGCCATATCAAAAGAGTGAATAGGTTGCTTCTTTTCGTTTTCTTAGCCAATTCGTAGATCAGTCTATGGGAAGCTCGTAGAGTTCATTCCCTTCGATATATCGATAGCCTTCGGGCTTTTCCTCGAAGCCGTTCACGGAGACGAATCCGATCTCCTCGACAGGCAGTTCTTTGATGGCTTTGATTTTCTCCGCTTCCGCTTCCAAAAGAGGAAGTTTCATTTTTCTTTCGAGGTATTTCACCTCATAAATCGCGTAGGTCCTATTCGCTGCGCTTCCAAACTGCAAAGCCACGTCAAACTCGCCGTTTTTGTGGTTCGCCTTATCATCGAAATAATAAACGCCGATATCCCGAACCCCACTTAATCTGCCAAGTCTAGCGAGCAACGAGAAATAACCACGGACGAGTTCTTCAAAGCGATGGGCAACGAAAGTGACGATGCTAGGGGCAATATAGGCCTCATAAAAGGCTTCCTCGCCCAAGACGATGAGCTGGCTTTTGTTCGGGTAAACAAAAGTGTAATAGAACCTTAACGCGTTGTCGGCGATTTCATAGAAAGCCTTCTTCTTGTCGTCTTTCTTGTTGATGGGATAGACAAGGCGGATGACGTTTCCTGATAGCAAAGAGGCAAGCGACCTGGCGATG
>JBGUWA010000056.1:0-9208 GCA_045220635.1 Candidatus Alloenteromonas sp.
CAGCCTTGTTCAAAAGGGTCGTCTTTCCGTTGGCGAAGCCGCGGAAGAACTCGGCATCACCGAAGAAGAGTTCCAACGCCTCCTCGATGAAGCGAAGTAAATTGCCCCCAGCGAGCACTTGCCGCCCTTGTGGCGGCTTTCTTTTCCTGTCGCCTGCATCTTCGTTCTTTCCTTTAGGAAAAGAAATCCCTATCATTAGACCGAAAGGATTGATACAGAATTTATGGATCTACTTATTCTTGCCGCCGGCATGGGCTCTCGTTTCGGCGGACTAAAACAAATCGAGCCGTTCGATGAGAAGCAAAACTTCATTATCGACTACTCCATTTTCGACGCCAAACGCGCCGGCTTCGATCGCGTCATCTTCCTCATTAAGGAAGAAAACCGCGAAATCTTTGAGTCGACGGTAGGCAGCCGCGTCGCCAAATACATCGACGTCGTCTATGCCTATCAGAAACTCGAAGTCATTCCCGAAGGCTTCACCCTTCCCAAGGACCGCGTCAAACCCTTAGGCACCGCCCAAGCCATCTACTGCGCGAAAGACGTCATCCAAAGCGACTTCGCCATCATCAACTCCGATGACTTCTATGGCGCGGATGCGTTCCGCGTCGCTGCGGAGTATCTGAAGAAACTCCCCAAAGGCGCGAAAGGCAAATACGCCAACGTCGGCTACTACGCCAAAAACACCATGACCAAAAACGGTTCGGTCAAGCGTGGCATCCTCGAGTTCGATGACAAGAACATGCTCTCCTCGTTGGTCGAATCCAAGTTGGAGTGGCGGGGCGATGATATCTATGCCGCGCCCTTAGATGGTGGCGAGATGAAGAAGATTCCGCACGAATCGCTCGTTTCGATGAACATGTTCGTCTTCACCCGCGACATCATGGATCGCCTCGAAGAAGGTTTCCCTGCCTTCTTAGAAGCCAACAAAGACCATCTCGACGATTGCGAATACCTCATCCCGACCGTCGTCTCCGATTTGATCGCCGAAGGCAAGGCCACCTGCGAAGTCCTCTCCACCGATGCCGTGTGGTATGGTGTCACCTATCGCGAAGACAAACCCGAAGTCGTCGCTTCCTTGGCGAAGCTTGTCGAGCAAGGCGTTTATCCTTCCGATCGTTTCGGCAATAACTAAGCACTCAATTCTCCTTGGGGGCCTCCGTGCCCCCTTTTTCGTCGCCGTTACGCATGGGCAACGATTAACGTTGCAAATGTGGGATATTTTTCGATTTCCCCTCTCTATCTTTTTCGTTGGTAGTTATAATTTTTCCGTTTTGGAGGAAGTCGTTATGCTACGCCACGGTTTTGATAATGATAAATACGTTCAGATCCAATCTGCCCGCATCAAGGAGCGGATCGAGCAATTCGGTGGCAAGCTCTATTTGGAGTTCGGTGGCAAGCTTTTCGACGACTTCCATGCTTCCCGCGTTTTGCCTGGATTCAAGCCCGATACCAAGCTTCAGATGCTTTTGGAGATGAAGGATCAGGCCGAAATCATCGTCGTCATCAATTCCCAAGCGATCGAAGACGCGAAGGTTCGCGAAGACCTTGGCATTACCTATGACCAGGACGTGCTTCGCTTGATGGATGCCTTCCGCGAGGCGGGTTTATACGTCAGCTCCGTCTGCCTTACCCAATACAATAGCCAAAAAGAAGCCAAACGCTTTGAGCGCGTCTTAAATAAATTAGGCATCAAAACCTATCGCCATTACGCGATTCCCAATTATCCCTATGACGTGGACCGCATCGTCTCCAAAGAGGGTTTAGGCAAAAACGATTACATCGAGACGACCCGTTCCCTCGTCGTCGTCACCGCGCCTGGCCCAGGATCGGGAAAAATGGCCACTTGCTTAAGCCAGATGTACCACGATTCCCTTCGCGGCGTGAAATCGGGGTACGCCAAATTCGAGACGTTCCCGATTTGGAATTTGCCGTTGAAGCACCCGATCAACCTCGCTTACGAAGCCGCGACCGCCGATCTTGATGACGTCAACATGATCGACCCGTATCATCTGGAACATTATGGCGTCTCCACGGTCAACTATAACCGCGACATTGAGATCTTCCCCGTCTTAAACCGCTTGATTCAAGCGATCTTTGGGGAGTCCCCGTATTTCTCGCCCACCGATATGGGCGTCAACATGGCCGGGTATTGCATCGTGGACGATGAAGCTTGCTGCCTCGAATCCCGTCAAGAAATCATCCGTCGTTACTTCAAAGCCTTGACCGATGGACGTAAAGGCCGTCTCGTCGATAATGCCATCGCCAAGCTTGAGAATCTCATGAAAAACAACGGCATCTCCGTTTCCGAACGCGCCTGCGTGGGTCCTTGCTTAGAGAAAGCCAAACTCACCAACGGACCCGCCGCGGCCATGGAACTTAACGACGGCACGATCGTCACGGGCAAGACCAGCTCTTTGTTCGGCGCGATGTCGGCCATGATTCTTAACGCGTTGAAATACCTCGCGGGATTCTCCGATGACGTCTTGCTTCTTCCCAAAGCCATCATTGAGCCGATTTGCGACTTGAAGATCCGTGGCTTAGGCCATCATAATCCGCGTTTGCACGTCGACGATGTCTTGCTGGCCTTATCCATCTCCGCGGTCACCAACCCGTTGGCGGAGCGCGCCTTAAGACAGCTTCCGAAGCTTCGTTGCTGCGAGTCCCATTCTTCCGTCATCCTCTCTTCGCGTGACATGTCCACTTTGAACCGCTTGGGCATTCGCCATACCTGCGAGCCGTTCTACGAGACGAAAAAACTCTATCACTCCAAGTAAACGTTCCTTTTCTCCCGCGCGCCCGCTATGATGTAATGCGCTCAAGGAGGAAAAGCCATGAACCAGGATTATTTAAAATTCTTACTCCGACGCGGTTTTTGCCTTTTGCCTACGAAAGGAAAAGGCGACTCCGTCGAACCGAAGGCTCTCGCGGGAATGCTTCGCTCTTTCCGCACTTTAGGCTATGCTTTGGACCGCAAAGTCGTGAAGCATCTTTCCTGCTGCCCTAGCGAAAAGGCCACGGCGTTTTACAACCAGTATTTCCTCTTGATGAAGGCGGAGCGCGGCGTCTTATATCCCCATAAGGTTTTCTATCCTCAATTCCCCGAGATGGAGGATATGACCGATTTGGACTATTGGTTACGCGCCACGCTTCATTATTTGACCGCGAGCAAAGACGATTATGGTTTCACTAACCAGGATTTGCCTGCGGGAAAAGAATACCGTTCTCGTTCTGGCGGTACGGAATGCGATTTGCTTCGTGGCCTCACCTCTTCGCAAGCGAAGAAGTTCCTTCTGCTCGAAGCCAAGAAAAGCTTTGAAGGCAAACTCGCGATTTCCGAAGAGAAAGAAAATCTCCTTACCCGTATCTATAAGGATTATGGCGACGAGATTTCGGTCGAAGCGATTCCCTTCCATGAAAACATCGGCGTCTACGTCAACGTTCTCGGTGGCAAAAAGAAGTTCAGTGAGAAGATGCTTTCCTTCGCCTCGAATCCAACCGACCTACTTCGCGTCTATGCCGTCTTATCCGAAGAAAGCCCGACCTTGGCTAATCCGGTGAAGTTTGTTTCCTTACCGAGGAAATCGCGCCGCATCCTTTTAGCCAAATTAAATGAGTTCGCGGAGAAAAAAGGGAACTTTTGCGAGGATTTAGCAAGAAATGAGTTTCTTTGGAAGCGCGCTTTGGAGTTACTTCATCCAGGCGAATTCGCGTCGCAATTCCCCGTTTTGGCCAAACAAGTCCACGCCTTCCGGAACGAAGAATACGAAACCTACTATTCCATATTGGAGCAAGCCAAGTCCAGCCAAGACCGGTACTTGGAACTTCTTTCCCTTCGCCCGGGTGAGTTCGCGCGCAAGTTGGACGCCACGTTACGCATCGTTGGCTACGAGCCGCGAAAGACTTTGGATGCCTTTGCCAAGATCGCCAAAGACGTCGCGACGCCGGTTTTGCTTTCCTTATGGACCTTCTACCAGAATCGTCCCAACGCGAAAGGCCGCGTGTTCCGTTTCCACACCGCCCATGGATATCGCGTGCATGGGGTGAATTGTGGGTTGCCACCGATGCTTGAATCGTTACGGAACGAGATCCTTTCGCTTTTGGAATCTTCCTTAAAAGACATTTACGCCAGCAGGCCTCGCGTTGAGAAGGTTTATCTTTCGCCGACGTTAAAGCAATATGCCGTTCCCAGCAACGCCAGGAACGCCAACCCCGCCAACAAGACGTTGACCTATGGCACGCGCATTGCCTTGAAGAAGGGCACCCGATATCTCCGTTGCTTCACCCATTGGAAAAACAGAGCCGACAAGTTTGGTCGCATCGATATCGACCTTTCCGCCGAATTCTTCAGCGAGGATTTCCGTCGTAAGAAGAGCTTAGCTTGGCATAACATGAGTGAGCTCAACAAGCTGCATTGCTTCCATTCGGGCGATTTTGTGACCGCGCCCAATGGGGCAAGCGAATTCATCGACCTTGATCTGGATGCCGTCGCCCCGCTTTATCGATATATCGCCATCGCCGACACGATGTACTATGGCATCGACTACGCCTCGACTCCCGAATGCTTCGCTGGCCTAGCCATCCTCAGCGAGAAGACCTATAACAAAGTCCGCGAGAAGAAGGAACGGTTGAACCCCGCGACCGTCAAATACAAGTTCGACTTAACCACGAAAGGCTGTGGCGAAGTCATTTGCTTCGTCATCGACACGAAGACGCGAGAACTCATCTGGGCCGATTCGGCGTTTGAATCGGACCTTCGCCAAGTCGCCGCGACGGATTTGCGCGTCATTGGGCAAGTCCAAGACGTTTTGAAGACGCGGATGAACCTCTATGACTTCTTCAAACTTCACGAAGGCCATGTAAGCTTCGTGGATAACCCCAAAGACGCGAAGTTCTTCATCGGTGAGGAAGACGAGGCCGACCTCAAGCCTTATTTCGTGCAAGACATCATCGCCGATTGGATGTAGAATCCCTTATGCGGAGGCTATAAACATGCTGATGAAGGGGTCCTCGATATGGCCCTGACGCGGCGCGACTTACTTCTAACTCCACTGAAAGGTCACAGTCGCAAACTCTCCTCCACCTTGCCTAGGTTAGCCTAGGCTTTTTTAAAAGAAAACACGGGAACCCCGTGCTTTCATGAGTTATTTCTTCTTTTTGCCGGAACTCGAGGAGGATTTCTTCGAGGAGCTCTTCGCGGCTTTCTTCACGGCCTTGACGGCTTTCTTCTTGGTCTTCTTCGACGCGAAGACGAGGAAGAGGACCACGAGAATCAACACGCCGACGCCAATCAGGATAATGGCCCAAAGCGGCAGGGGCAAGTTATCGATGAAGGACGAAGACTTGACGGTGACTTTGTAGCTTTGCTGGGTCGCCCCGAAGGAAACGGTTACGGTTTGTTCGCCGCTTTTGCTTTGGTCGTAGCCTGAGAAAGCGCAATCTTTGCTCACGTCGCGTCGATACTCGCCAGAATAGGCATATACCGTCGGCGTGGTGTAGGCGTCGCCTTGGTTGTAATCGGTTTTGGGCGAAACGACCTCAATGCGATCAGCGACGACGGCCTCGATGGCAAACTGAGCGTTTTTTCCTTTGTAAGTGACGGTGACGTTTTTGTTTCCGGCTGAGCTTAGGTCGACCGTGGAGACGGTGATGTCGGCGGTGACGTCTTTGGTGGAGTCATCGCTATAGGTGGCGACGACTTTGCCTTCGAAGCGATAGGTTTCGCCAACGAAGTATTTCTGGGTGACGTTTTCGACCGCGATGGAGGCAAGATCCGCGGTGGGCTCGGGTTCTTGATAACCGTTGATGACGTCTTTGCTTAAATCGACGTGGCCGGTGGGGCTGCTGTTATAGGCTAAGGTGCGGTGGATGTCGGCGTTATAAACGGTCGTGCCCCAGATGTAATCGACCCATTCGGGGTAGTCGATGAAGGGATTACGGTTATGCTGATAGTTGTTGTAGATCAGGTTGTTGCGGTGGATCTCATATTCGTCGACGGGGTCCATCTTATGCCAGGAAAGCAAATCCGAAAGGGTGCCCATAGTGACGACGTGCTTCGCGGAAGAGTCCTCGCTGTTACCATCGCTGGTCGCGAAGTCCGCAAGCGCGAGGTTTGGGTTATATTGGCTGATGGTTTCTTTGCCCGAGATGTTGTTATAGCAGGCGGCCATGTAGAACAAGGCGCGGGCGATATCGCCTTTGTCGCTGTCCTGAGGTTCGAATACCGTCGCGGCGATGTCGCCATCATGCGAGACGGTGGGAGTGCCTTTGAGATTGCCCGAGAGCCAGCTTTGCTTGTTCTTGGAATCGATCTCGACCGCTTTTGGATTCACGAATCCGTAAGGCGTGTTGTTATGGGTGGCTTGGTTGACGTAGCCATCGCCTGAGATGAGGTGGTGGATATCGGTTCCGGCAGGGCCTTCCGCTCCGCTTGGGGCTTTGAATCCGCGGGATTGGCACCAGACGTGCTCGCGGTTGGTGCCGTCTTGCTGATGGGAACCCCATTCTTTGATGCGGGCTGCCTCTAGCGTGACGCCGTTTTCGTCGCGGTTACGATAAAGCGTGCGGACATAGGGGTCGTTTCCAGGGTTTTTGCTGCTGCTGCCATAGGAATATTTCGTGTAGGTATTGCTTCCCACGTCAAAGGAGGTGCCGTTATAGCTATCTGCCGTAGCGGGGCTAAGTTCCCATTCGCGGTCTGTGATCTCGTAAATCTTCCAAACGGCGTCGTAGGAATAGTAGGTAAAGTCCTGGAGGATGGGCTTAAGGTTTTTCAACAAGTTGTTGCCTTGGAGCTCAGACTCGCTGAGTCCGTTAAGGCTAGAGTAATAGGCCTTGATTTCGTCCGCGGTGTTGTCACGCAGGGTGATGTTGGTTCCGGGAACGGAAGAAGCGTAGGTTGGGGTTCCCGCGGCCAAGGTTTCTTGGGCGGCGGAATTCGCGATAAGCGCGGGGGTAAGGATTAAGGCGGCGATGAGGCCGGGTACAAGAATTCGTTTCATGGCAACTATATTGCCAACCAAAAAAGAAAAACGAAAGAGGAAAACGCATTCTTTATTCAAAAGAATGTCCTCTTGTCCTTTTCTTTATCCTCATTATAGTAATCAATAGCCTTTAGGAGGTCGCTTATGTCCAATGTCATCGAATCCGTGGTCCGCTTGCTGAATGGATCGCATTCTTGTTTCCATGCCGTCGCGAAAATGAGGAAAGAGCTTCTCGACGCAGGGTTTGCCGAATTATCTGAAAAAGAACCTTTCTCGCTGAAAAAAGGCGGACGATATTTCTTAACCCGTAACGGATCGAGCCTCTTGGCTTTCGCGGTTCCCAATGAACCCGCTTTGGGATTCCGCCTCGCCGCGACCCATAACGATTCGCCGACGTTTGCTTTGAAGCCTAACCCCATCTTAAATCGCAATGGCGTGGCTAGTTTGAACACCGAACCTTATGGTGGCGCGCTTTATTATCCCTGGCTGGACCGCCCATTGTCCTTTGCGGGGCGCCTCTTCTACCAAGGCAAGGAGGGCGTCGAATGCGCCTTGGTCGATATCGACGAGGACCTTCTTGTTATTCCTAGCCTTGCCATTCACATGGATCGCGAAGTCAATAACGGCCGTAAATGGAACCCAGCGAAGGATTTGGTTCCCTTATGGTCTTCACAAGAAATTGCAGGGGATTTTGCGGGGTATTTGGGCAAAAAGTGCGGAATCGATGCCCCGATTCTCTCGCATGACCTATTCCTTTATGTTCGCGAAGAACCGAAGTTCATCGGCGAAAACAAAGACCTTCTTTTGTCTCCGCGGTTAGACGACCTTTCTAGTGCCTATGCCTCTTTGCTTGCCTTCCTTAACGCCTGCGACAAGAACGAGGGTCAGATCCCCGTTTTCGTCTCTTTCGACAACGAAGAGGTTGGCTCGTTGACCGCGCAGGGCGCGAATAGCGACTTCTTGGTTTCAAGCTTGAGGCGCATCTTAGGTAGCTTAGGCTATGACGCGGAAGAGCAAGCCATCGCTTTCTCGCGTTCCCTATTGCTTAGCGTCGATAACGCCCATGCGAACCATCCCAATTATCCCGAGCTTTCCGACGCGACCACCAAAGTCGCGCTTAATGGCGGCATCGTCTTGAAGTATAACGCCGCCCAGAAATACACCACCAACGGCGAAAGCGCGGCCTACGTCAAAGGTCTCTGCCTCGAACTTGGCGATCCTTATCAAGAATTCACCAACCGCAGCGATATGCGCGGCGGCTCAACGTTAGGCAACATTTCCAACTCCGAAGTTTCTTTGCTTTCGGCGGATATCGGCATCGCCCAACTCGCCATGCATTCTTGCGTCGAACTTTGTGGCACCAAGGACATCGAACGGATGGTTCGATTGCTTGAAGCCCATTATTCACGCGATTAATTCACGCAAAAAAATCTTTTCACAATTTTGAACGCGCCTATAATACGCGAGTGTTTTAGGAGGTCGTCTTATGATTGACTTTGAACGATATGCCGATGAGCCCGAATTCCAGACCGCGTTAAAGGAAATGTTTTCTTCCTTGGATCCCAGCGTTCTGAACGATCCCAAATACGCACCGATCCTTTCGAAGATCGTCGAACCCGATCGCGTTTTGGTCTTTGACATCGAATGGGTCGATGACAAGGGAGAAACCCAGCATAACAAGGCCTACCGCGTCCAATTCAACAACGTGAATGGCGTTTATAAAGGCGGCCTGCGCTTCCATCCTAGCGTCAACCTCTCCATCTTGAAGTTCCTTGCCTTCGAACAAATCTTCAAGAACTATCTCACCACGTTGCCGATGGGCGGCGCGAAAGGCGGCAGCGATTTCGATCCCAAGGGAAAGTCCGATGCGGAAGTGATTCGTTTCTGCCGTGCCTTCATGGCCCAACTCTATCCCCACATTGGTCCGTCCTTAGACGTTCCTGCCGGCGACATCGGCGTCGGTGGCAGAGAAATCCGCGCTTTATATGAAGCCTACATGGAATTCTCCGGCAAGAAGGATTGCTCCTTAACGGGTAAGCCTTTGGACCTTGGCGGTTCGCTTTGCCGCACCGAAGCCACGGGCTTTGGCGTGACCTATTTCGCCCTTGAAGCGCTCCGCGCCTACAAAGGCACCGACCTCAAAGGCAAGACCGTTGTGGTCTCTGGCTCGGGCAACGTTGCCTTGTATTGCTTAAAGAAAGTCACGGAGCTTGGTGGCAAAGTCG
>JBGUWA010000057.1:0-3018 GCA_045220635.1 Candidatus Alloenteromonas sp.
ATTTCTTAGCGGTGGGTTTTGCCTTGCTCTTCTTGCTTATTGAAACGATTGCGGACGAGCAACAAATGGCGTTCCACACTACGAAGAAGCGTTTGCTCGCAGAAGGAAAGAAACTGGAAGAACTGCCTGCGCCGTTTGACCTTGGCTTCAACACGACGGGCTTATGGGCCTATTGCCGTCACCCCAATTATTTAGGGGAACAAGGCATTTGGCTTTGTCTCTATTTCGTGACCCTAGGGGCAGGGGTGGTGAATTATGGCGTTTTCTCTTGGACGATGGCGGGACCGTTGCTTCTCATCTTCCTTTTCCTTGGTTCTTCGGCGTTTGGTGAAGGCGTATCCAATAGCAAATACCCACAGTTCGCCGATTACCAAAGCCAAGTCTTCAAATACTTCCCCCTCCGGAAATATCATCGCGCAGATAAATAACTTCCTCTCTTTCAAGAAGCGAGTGATACAATGAGCCCATTATGGGCGATAAAGTGAAAGCGAAACGGTTGACCTTGCTCTCGGCAATCGTTTCTTTTGTTAGTTTTGCGTACAAAATGGGCTTAGGCATCATGACCATGTCGTTGGTCTTGATGGTGGCGTCGATTTCCACATTGCTGGTCTTTATTTGCAAAATCTTGTTTGTGCGTAACCTCACCATGAGCAGGGACCGAAAGAAGAAAGCGTATCTTGGCATGGCCATCGCGGTATTTGCTTATGCGTTATTGTTCTTACTCTTTGCCGTGTTGAAGGTCAATGGCATCGATACCTCGAACCAAAACACCTATGAAGGCGTATGGGGTTCGTTATTCATCGGCTTTATCGTCGTGATGTTCATCCTCTCGTTAATCAAACTTCGCGGTGCGTTGGAGAAAACGGATTTGATGGTCATCGGCTTGAAAGAGATGACCTTCGTTTCGGCTTTGGCGGACTTGGTGATCATCGAGGAGTTTGTTTCCCGTATCGTTTTGCGTTACCAAGACGTGCCTTATATGGCCACGATCAACTCTTATTTCACACTTGGCGTGGTCGGAGTGATGTTGTTGCTCCCCATCTTTATGATTATTCGTTTTGCCCGTTATAAGGCGTAGCGATAAAAACCTGCAAAACCTGATTCTTTTAATAAATGCAGCCTTTTTTGAGTAAAACCAAAATGTCGAAAACCGTATTTGAAACCCAAAGACTCCGCTTCCGTGAACTCACGGATGAGGACTTTGATGCGCTGGCGAAGATTATTTCCGACCCCGAAAACGAAGTCGAACCTTATGACGAAGAAGGGGTTTGGCGTTGGATTCGTTGGTGCAAGTCAAGCTATGCTCAAAAAGGGTTTGGGCTATGGGCCGTCGAACTAAAGGAAACGGGCGAGATGATTGGCATCGGTGGCGTCTCCATGCAGATTATTGACGATGGATGGAAAGCGGAAGTGGGCTATCACTTGCGGAAAGACTATCATCGCATGGGCTTAGGAATCGAGATGGCGCGCGGCTCCCGCGACTATGGATTCAAAGAACTCCACTTTGACGAGCTCTATTCTTATATGGATAAGGAAAATGTGCCTTCCTATAAGACGGCCGAAGCCAATGGCATGACCTATTTGCATCTATACACGACAAACAAAGGACAGGTGTGCCGGGTTTATCGCATCACCCGCTTGGAGTGGGAAAAGATTCGTTAGGCAATTGCAAGTAACAATGCCTTCTTTAGCGCTTCGTAACGGAGGCGTTTTTCTTCTTTGGCAAAGTGGGTTTCCCTACTCTGGGGATAATCCAAGGTATAGTTCAAAACCTCGGGTAAGAACTGCTCGCTCGTTAAGTCAAAAATCTTGCCATCCACGACGTTGAAACAATGGAAGTTGCCATCTCCCAGGGGAACGCCGTAAACCTCACCACCAAAGATGTCTTGCACCAAGAAACTTGTGATCGAGCATTGACCTAGGGTCTTGTTTTCTTTGCTCCATTGCTTTTGCATGCGCGGGGCGCAGGTGTCTTTGCTCCAAATGTCGCTGAGAAGATCATATAAGCGGTAGGGATTCATGACGGTGGCAAAACGTTTATCGGCTGGTGTGACCATGGCGTTAAGCGCGCCATAGAAAGGATATTTCCCGCCTAAGGCGCGGTTTTTGTAATAGGTCGCGGTGGCAGCAAGGGAGACTTCTTCATAAAGACCTTTGTTCAAAAGAATGTCCACGCCTTCGATGGTTGACCCGCCCGGTGAGCAGACGGCTTGGCCAAGTTCCTTTGGAGAAGACCCGGTTTGTCTTGCTAAAGCAACGGCGCCTTCCGCCATCGCCAAGACGTAGTCGGTCGCCTCTTCTTTGGATAGCCCTAATCGCGTTCCCGCTTCTGCCAGGGCATCGATGAAGAAATCCAAATAAGCGGGGGCGCTACCAGTGAGGACGCTGGCGGCGTCGATTTTGCTTTCCTCGATTTCGATTAGCTCGCCGCAGGGAGCCATGAGGGAGGAAAAATCGTTCCTGTCTTTTTCCTCGACATCGCCATAAGCGACGAACGTTATTCCCTTACCTACGGCGACGGGGGTGTTGGGCATGATGCGAATCATCTTTCTTTCGGGGAAGAGTTCTTTTAAGGAGGCCAAAGATAATCCCGCGGCCATCGAAACGAATATCGCATTGCTTTTGCAACCCGATAATGCCTCGCTTACCGCTTTCATGTCCGTCGGTTTGACCCCTAGGAAAACGAAGCGACTTTTCCCGCATAAGGAAACCGCGTCGCTCGTTTGCGCATGAGGTCCAAGTTCCTCGGCTAAAGTTTCGGCCTTAGAAGCGGTTCGATTGTTCAAAAAGATGTCGACGCCAGTGAGGCGGTGGGCGATGGCACTAGCCATATGGCCGGTGCCGATGAAACCAACTATTGTGCGGGGCATAGATAAATTATAAAGAAACCCAAACGGAAACCGAATAGCTGGGCTCATCCTGTTAGATGGGCGTGAATTCTTAAAGTAAATTCCGTTACTAGCCGAAAAGCGGCGTTTAGTCCGATAGGGCGCGCCGTTTTATAATTTCCTTCCCGCC
>JBGUWA010000058.1:0-4165 GCA_045220635.1 Candidatus Alloenteromonas sp.
GTTTCTTAGCGAGGAAGAGGTCTATACGCAAGTCAAAGCAAAGGTCAAGACGAGGAGAGGAACCGTTTATGACGAGGCAATTATGAGCTGGATCGGCTATTTGCTTCGTGAATGGTCCTACCGTTATGACGCCCTGACTTCGAGCATCGTGAAAAAGGTAGGGTTGACTTATCTTTCAAACGTTTATTCTTCATATCATTCCCTAGATATCCTCAAGGCCATCGAAAAAATCGCTGAGGAGAAGTGCATCGATTTGAACGAAGACCCTCAAGAAAGGCTTAGAAACATCCTGACAAAAACCTTTAAGCCAATCTGAATGTAACCTAGGTTACAATTAAAATAGTTCGATTTCTCTTTTTGAGGTGAGGGCGACACGCCTAAAAGCTTACTTTTTACTTTTATGGGGGCTTTTCCCGTTTTTGGGGCGAGTGAAAGAAAAAACAAGCAAACCACAAACCCGTTTATATCCTGTGACATAACCAAGTCAAGAGGCGGCAATTCCTTTCAAAACGCAAATCACCGGGACTCTCATTAAATTCTTTATCCCTTTTTCCAGTTCCTTGGTATCCTTTACCCATGAGCAAAGCATTTGGACTGGTTCGTCTTCGCAGCGCCCTCTCTGCAGGCGACAAAACGTTAAAAGAAGAAGAGCGCGAATTCTTGAAATCGATCGATCCTGAAGGGAAATTTAGCTTTGCTAAGCCTAAAGAAGATCTTCCCACCATCTTTTTCGTTCAAACCGGTGGCTCGGAGATCTATTTCAAGGATTGCTACGAAGATTATCCTGAACCCTATTGCCTTTTGGTCCAGGGGAAACGCAACTCCCTCGCCGCTGCGCTGGAGATCAAGACCTTCTTGTCGCAGCAGGGGAAGCGGTGCCTCCTTGCCTTAGGCGAGCCCAAAGAGATCTACGCTCAGCTAGAAGCCTATCACCGTCACTTCCTCGCGGAGCAACAATTGCATAGCTATCGCCTCGGCGTCATTGGTAAGCCAAGCGACTGGCTAATCGGCTCAGGATACGATGCAAAAGAGATCAAAAAGAGGCTCGGCATCGAGATAATTCGCATTCCGATGAAAGAGTTCATCGACCTTTATGACCAACGGATTTTGGCCGACACCAAAGCCATGAAGCGCTTCTTGGAGAAGACCGGAAGGCGTGAAGACTTACGGAAATCCCTCTATATCCATGGCGCCTTAAAACGCCTTTGCGAGAAGTATGGTTTGGCGGGTTTCGCCTTGCGTTGCTTTGATCTGCTTAAGGCCAAACAACAGACCAGTTGCCTTGCCTTCGCGATGTTGAATGACGAAGGAATCTTGGCCTGTTGCGAAGGCGATGTGCCGACGATGCTCACGATGGCCATCGCCAAAGCGTTGACGGGAAAGCCAGGTTTCATGGCCAACCCCGCCGAGTTCGATTTCGCCAAAAAAGAGGCTATTTATGCCCATTGCACGTGCCCATTTAGCATGTTAAGCTCCTATACCTTGGCCACCCATTTCGAGTCTGGCTTAGGCATTGGGGTCCGTGGCCAATTCGACAAAAAGACGCTTACGTTGACAAAATTGAATGCCGATTTGGCGCGACTAAGAGTCCTTACCTGCAAGGTCAAGGAAAACTTGCTTCGCCCTGATCTTTGCCGTACCCAGATTCGTTTGGTCTTCGATGAATCGCCACGTTGCCTCGTCGACGATCCTTATGGCAACCACGTCCTCTTCTTGCTCGGCGACGAGAAGAAAAACCTCGAAGCCTTTTTCGATTACCTGACCCATTAATGAACATATTTCGCCAAACTAAGGCGGAATATTGTCGCGTTTGCATAGAAAAGTGCCTTTACCCGTTTGTATTTTCCTTTTCATTCGTGGCATAATGGTTCCACCAGTGGAGGCTTTGCCTCCCGCATGTACGCCTCGCTTCCCAACCAAACTAGCCATGAACATAGATAAAAAAACCCCGTATGGGGGAATCGATATTTCTTTAGAAGCCATAGCCTCGATCGCCGGTTCCGCCGCGAGCGAGTGTTACGGCGTTGTCGGCCTCGCCCCTAGAGGATCTTTAAAAGACACCGCGAAGGAAGTCCTTCGCATCGAAGACTATGTCAAAGGCATCTACACCCGGAAAGGGAAGAAAGGCTACGAAGTCGACGTTTATCTTACCTGCGCCTATGGAATCAAGCTTTCCGAGGTGCTCGCGGAAGTGCAAAAGAAAGTCAAATACGAACTCGAGAAGACCTTCTCGGTCCGTTTCGCTTCCGTCAACGTCTACGTCGTGGATATCCGTGAGGTAGCCTGACCATGAAATCCATTGATGCCGCCATGCTGAAGAGGATGTTCCTCTCCGCCGCGAACAATCTCTATAACCATTACCCCGAGATCGACCAGCTCAACGTTTTCCCCGTTCCCGATGGCGATACCGGCATGAACATGAACCTGACCGTGAGCAGCGGTGCCAAGGAAATCGCCAACCGTCCGGATGACGAAGACATTTTCTCGATGGCATCGAAGTTCTCCCGCGGCTTGCTCATGGGCGCCCGTGGCAATTCGGGCGTTATCACCAGCCAAATCTTCCGTGGCTTTGCCAAGGCCTTAGAAGGCAAGAAGAACCTCAATGCCCTCTCCCTCGCCGAAGCGTTTGACTCCGCCAGGGAAGTCGCCTACAAAGCCGTCATGAAGCCGGTTGAAGGTACCATCCTCACCGTCATCCGCGAATCCAGCGCTTCTTTGAAGGAATTCGTTAACGGCGACACCTCCATCGAAGAGGCCATGCGTCACCTCGTCCAAGCCGCCCAAACCAGCTTGGATCATACCCCAGACCTACTTCCCGTCTTGAAGGAAGTCGGCGTCGTCGACTCCGGCGGCGCGGGTTTGGTCGTCATCCTCGAAGGCATGGAAGCCGCGGTCAACGATCGCTTCATCGAACGCAAAGGCGAAGCGACCGCGATGACCCCCGAGGCCTCGCCTTACGCCGGCGCCAAGATCGCCGATGCCGAAGAGGGATTTGGCTATTGCACCCAGTTCATTCTCCGTTTAGGCGAAGACTCCGATAAGAAGACCTTCGTGGAAAAGAACTTTAAGAAGTTCTTGCTCTCCCATGGCAACTCCGTCGTCATCGTCCAAGACGGCGATATCGTCAAAGTCCACGTCCATACGTTGACGCCGGGCAACATGCTCAACTACGCCCAGCAATTCGGCGAGTTCGTGACCATCACGATCGAGAACATGACCGAAGAGCATCACAACATCGAAGCCGGCAAGTCCGCGACGGATTACTTCACCGAATCCACCAAGAAACCCGAACCCATCATCCCCGAACCTACCGCCGAAACGTTAAGCTCCGGGAACATGAAGGAATATGGCCTCGTCGCCGTTTCCAGCGGGGCAGGGCTAGACGAACTCTTCCATGAGTTAGGCGTCGATGTTTTGGTCTCCGGCGGCCAGACGATGAACCCCTCCACCGAGGACTTCGTCAAAGCCATCAAGTCCACGAACGCGAAAAACGTGTTCTTGCTCCCCAATAACTCCAATATCGTCATGGCGGCGTCCCAAGCTTGCGACGTCATGGAAGGCTCGGGCATCCGCGCCAGGGTCATCCCCTCCAAGACGATCCCGCAAGGCATGAGCTCCTGCATGGCGTTCAATCCCGAAGAAACCCCCGATGACGTCTTCAAATCCATGAAGGCGGCGTTGAAAACCGTGAAATCCGGTTCGGTAACCTACGCGATCAAAGACACCGAAATCGAAGGCGTCCACATCACCAAGGACTACTACATGGCGATGAAGGACAAAGCCATCGTCTCCTGCGTCAAAGACAAGTTCGAAGCCCTCAATGACCTCGTGGATTCCCTCATCGGCAAATCCTCTTGCATGATCACGGTCATCGTCGGTCAGGACATCAACGACGAAGACACCGCGCGCGTCGAAGAAGAACTCACCAACCGTTATGGCGATGAGCTCGAAGTCGACGTCAAACGCGGCGACCAACCCGTCTATTCCTTCCTTGTCGGGGTGGAATAAGCTCCATCGATTATTAGGCGCCTACGGGCGCCTTTTTCGTTCATGTGGCTACTTGCCCAAAAAGATAAGAAAAAGCCGTCAGAATCGCTTCCTGACGGCGTGGATGACTTGTTGGCTTAGGCGTTAAGAAGCGCTTGGACTTCCTTCTCGCTGATGC
>JBGUWA010000059.1:0-3893 GCA_045220635.1 Candidatus Alloenteromonas sp.
CGACGTTATTCGGCGCGTTGTTTGGACATCGTCGATATGGAGGCCTGGTGGCCTCGGTTACCGCCATGGCGGGATTGCATCTATATGGCTGGGTCTTCGATGAGTACTTGCTTGATTTATCGGGCATTCAAAGCGGAGGAACCCCATATTCGGTGGTTGGGGCGGCGTTTTTGGTCCTGGGCATTGGCTTGGTGGAATTCAGCGTGGGCATCGTTTCGCGTTACGTCTATAACTTCGATAACTTCCATTTCGACGACGAATATGGCGATTATTGATGCTTGATTGGGAAAACCTCGCAAACGCGAAGCGCTTTCATTGCATCTTTCTTGCGTTGCGCGCACGGATGCGTAAAATTTCCCTCGTTTTAAAGAGGTAAATGAATATGAAAAACAGCAAACTCCTTCGACTTATCGGCATCCTTGGCGGAAGCGCCTTGCTCGTTGCCGGATTTTTCTTCTACTTCGGCACGTTCGCCAGCGCGGATGGCCACAATCTCATCTCGGGCACGCAGCTCGCATTCGGAACGAATGGCCTTTTTGGCACCAAACCGGTTCCGGGCATCTTGACCGCTTGGATCTTCTCGTTGCTCCTTTTGCTTTCCGCCGTTGCCGCGATCACCCTTTACGCCTTGGATCTAGCCGGCATCTTCCATCTCAAGCTCTTGGATAAGCAGATTGTCCGCTTCGGCCTTTCCGCTTGCGTTGGCTGCCTTGCTGGCGTCACCGCGATTCTTCTCTTCTGCACGCTTCCGCTTTCGGGATTCGACATCAATGGCGTTGGCCTTGGCGCTTCCGCCGTCCTTGGCGGCATCAGCACCCTCTTGGGTGGCTGCGCGCTATCCTTTGGCATCGCCGTTCCTGCGATGAAGTAAAACCCAATATTTTAGGGATTAACCTAGGCATGAACCGGTCTAGGTTTTCTTTTATGCTCAATAAGTGAATAATTATTCATATAAATATTGATTCATATATAAATAAGGATTATAGTTACGCCGAAAGAAGGTACGACCATGATCGATGAATTGACCTTAGCGAAGATGGCGGACATGCTGAGCATCGCCTCCGACCATACCCGTTTGAGCATCATGCTCTGTTTGCTTGGCGAGGATTTCCCTCGCAAGGAAGAGCACCGCTGCGCGATTGCTTCCGGGACCCCGTTGGTGGAACGTAGCGTCAGCGAAATCGTCACCTTTACCGGCGCGAGCCAATCGGTGGTGTCCCATCAGCTGAAGATTTTGAAGGACGCCAAGCTCGTCGCCGTGCGGCGGCAGGGGAGACAGATGTTCTATTCCCTCTCCGATGAGCACGTCCAAGAACTCATCGAGGTCGTGCTTGAACACGTAAGCGAAGGGAAGTAGTTATGTTACGCCGCGTCTACGCGATCAAAGGATTTGATTGCCTCAGCTGCGCGGAAAACTCCGAAAGACGACTCCAAAGCCATCCCGAGGTGGAATCCGCGCGCATCGATTATACGGGTGAGCGCTTGTACTTAGTTTCCTCACGCGAGTTCTCGATCGACGAGATCCTTGCCCTCATCGCCGAGGTCGAGGAAGACGAAATCGAGGTCTTTCCCCTTGGGGAACAAGGGCACGAAAGTCACGATAAACCCTGGCTTTTCTGGGTGAGGATCGCTTATTGCGTCGCCGTGTTTTTCCTGTGCGGCTTTGCCTTTAGGGATCTCTATTGGGTGCGCTTCTGTTTATACCTTAGCGCCTTGGTTTTGGTCCTCTACGACATCGCCATAAAAGTATTCAAGAACATAGTCAAGAAACGCAATCCCATCGACGAGAACTTGCTGATGTTTCTTGCCTCTTGCGGCGCGTTCGTCTTGGCCAGCGTTCATTACGCCTTAGATGGCACCGCGACCTCCATCGGAAACGCGGTTTTCATCTTCGAGGAACACTTCGAGGCGATTCTGGTTTGCTTGCTTTATCACGTGGGCGAAGCGATCCAAGACCTCGCCGTCAAGAAATCGCGCAAAGCCATCGAAGAAGCGGTGGATTCTCGCCCAGAGGAGGCAAACCTGCTTTACGAAGAAGGAATAAGAAAGATCTCGGCAACCGAAGTCAAGGTGGGCGACCGCGTCTTGGTCACGTTAGGCGATAAGGTTCCCGTCGATGGCGTGGTCCTTTCGGGCGAGGCTTATGGAGACGCATCTTCATTAACCGGCGAATCGGTGCCCATCACCTTAAGCGAAGGCGCCAAGGCATATTCCGGAACGATCATCCGTTCGGGTCAACTCATCATCGAAGCCACGAGCGATTACGCTTCCTCCGCTTCGGCGAAGATCCTTGAGCTCATCAACTCCTCGATGGAACGAAAAGGGAGCGCCGAAAAGTTCATCACGCGTTTCGCCCGCATTTACACCCCAGTGGTATTCCTCGTCGCAATCGCCTATGCCCTTTTGGCAGGCTTCCTTGGCGGGGATTGGCGCGGCAGCGTCTTCACTGGTTTGGAAATCCTAGTCATCTCTTGCCCCTGCGCCTTGATCATCTCGGTACCCTTGGCTTACTTTGCCGCGATTGGCTTAGGAAGCAAACATGGCATCGTCATCAAGGGGGCGAACTATTTGGATGCCTTATGCCGCGTCAAAACCGTCTGCACGGACAAAACCGGCACGTTGACGCAGGGAAGTTTCGTCGTGACGCATTCGACGTTAAACGAAACCGATACCCAGCTTCTCGTCTCTTTGGAAGCGGGTTCCTCGCATCCTTTGGGTCTAGCCATCGTTAATGCCTATTCCGGAATGAGGCAGATCACCCTATCCGAAAGGTCGAATCTGCCTGGATTTGGCGTAATGGGACGTTACCAAGACGAAGAAGTCGCGGCAGGAAACGCGGCTTTGATGGAACGTCTTGGCATCCTTGTCGAAGGCAAAGATGGCGCGGTGATTTATCTTTCTCGCGGCAAGAAACTTTGCGGCTACGTTTTGCTAGAAGACGCGGAGAAACCTAATGCGAAGGAATTCGTGAAAACTCTGCAAAACCGCCATATTTCCGTTGCAATGCTAAGTGGCGACCAACCCAAAAACGTCGCAAAACTCGCGCAAAACCTCGGAATTACGGATGCGAAGGGCGGTTTGCTCCCCGAAGACAAACTTCGTCTTGTCGAAGAGTATAAGCAAAAGGGAACCCTCGTCTATTTGGGCGATGGCGTTAACGACGCTCCTTGTCTAGCAAGCGCGGATATCGGCGTGGCCATGGGTGGCTTAGGCTCGGATTTGGCCGTGCAAGAAGCCGATGTGGTTTTGCTGCAAGATGACCCCATGAGCCTATGCAAGGCAATGCGGATTTCTCGCCTAGCGCGAGCGACGATCATCTTCAACGTTTCCTTTGCGTTGTTAAGCAAGGTCGCCGTCTTGGTTTTGGCCATTGTCTTTGGCGAAAAGATGCCGATGGAAGTGGCGGTTTTGGCCGATACGGGCGTCAGCGTACTTTTGACGCTTCACTCCTTGCTTCTACTTTGTAGAAAACCGTAAAATATAAGGCATGGACCTACCTCGTGGCGCGATTCTGATCCTCGACCGGGATTATTTCCCCTTGCTGTATCGTTTTCGCGCGGGCCATCCGGAAATCTTCTTCCGTTTGCTTTCACCCGAGGATATCCGTAGCCGCCTTGGCCTGAACTTCGCTTCCTCGCCCCTTCCTTATCTAATGAAGCAAGGACTTGATTACGATTCGGCGAAGAAATGGATGCGCATCCTTTCCTTCGGCGTGGCCAATAAGCAGTCCAAGGCCAAATCTCTTTTGGAATCGATCCCCTCCGAAATCGTTCGAAAGGACGATTTGGGAATCTATGAGCTATCGAAGGCTCCGTTATTTTTGGTCGAACTACAAGAAGACGTGGAGATCCATTCGTTATTGGCTTGTAATGGCTTGTCCGCAGAAGACATTG
>JBGUWA010000060.1:0-4145 GCA_045220635.1 Candidatus Alloenteromonas sp.
CAAAGATATATGGGATCTCTCGGTATTCTTCAAAACCGAAGAGGAATTCCTCGCCACGTTAGATGAGTTCAAGGCCTTGATTCCCGAGGTCGCCGCTTTCCAAGGCAAACTCGCCGAAGAATCCGCTTTAGCCGATTATCTCCGCCTCGACAAGAAAGCCAACATGCTTCTGGTTCGCTGCTACTACTTCGCTTCGATGCGCAGTGACCGCGACAAGAAGAACGTCGAAAACGCGCAAGACCTCATGAAGGTGCAGATCGCCTTGCAGCAATATGGCGCCGCTTCCGCGTTTGCTTCGCCGGAACTGCTTTCCCTTGGCAAAGAAAAACTCGATGCCTTCCTCGCGAAGAACCCCGAATTCTCCGAATATTCCTTCCAGTTAGACAAACTCTTTTTGGAATCAAGCCACATCCTTAACGCCAGAGAAGAATCCCTTTTGTCCAACTTCCGCCCCTTGGCCATGGGCGCAAGAAGCCTTTATGGGCAACTTACCATCGCCGATGGACATTCCAGCGAAGCCACTCTTTCTAACGGCGAAAAGGTGCAGGTCACGCAGGCCAACTGGTCCTCGTTGATCGCCAAGACCCCGAAGGCCGAAGACCGCAAAGCCATCTTCGAAACCCTTTATTCCTATTATGACGCGCATAAGTCCACCTATGGCGAAATCTATAACCTGGCCTTGCAAAGCCAGCTCGCCGACGTCAAAGCCCGCGGCTACGATTCCATTTTGCAATCCCATCTTTACGGCAACGCCATCCCCGAGGAAGTCTTCCATACCCTCGTCCGCGTCGCTTCCACCCATAGCGCGCCCCTACAAAAATACATCGAACTTCGCCGCAAAGCGTTAGGTCTAGAGAAGCATCGTTCCTATGACCGCTTCCTCCACCTCGCGGAATCGGAAAAGCACTACACCTACGAAGAAGCCAAGGAACTCTTCTACGACTCCATCAAGCAGTTCCCCAAAGACTTCCAGGAAAAAGCCCGCGAAGTCACCAAAGACGGCTATGTCGACGTCTATCCGGGCGAAGGCAAGCGTAGCGGAGCCTATTCTAACGGCGGCTACGACCTCCACCCCTTCATCTTGCTCAACTTTGTTGGGGAGCTAAACGACGTCTTCACCTTGGCCCACGAATCCGGCCACTCCATGCACACGCTTTACGCCGAAGAAGGACAGCCCACCCTCAAGCAAGACTACACCATCTTCGTCGCCGAAATCGCCTCGACCTTCAACGAGCATAACCTCCTGGATTACCTTTTGACCCGTGGCGAGCTTTCCAAAGCCGATCGCATCTATCTCTTGCAGAAAGCCATCGACGAAATCGTCTCGACCTTCTATCGCCAGACCTTATTCGGCCATTACGAACTTCTCATGTCCCAAAAAGCCGAAGCGGGCGAGCCCATTAACTATCAGGTCGCTTCGAATGTCATGATTGACCTTTATAAGCAATACTATGGCATCGATATCGCCGAAGAAGGGCTGAAGCCGCTTGTCTGGGCTTATATCCCCCACCTCTTCAACACGCCCTTCTACGTCTACCAATACGCGACGAGCTTCACCTCTTCGATGCTCCTTTACGAGAAGGTCAAAAACGGCGAAGAAGGCGCGTTTGACCGTTATCTGAGCTTACTCAAATCGGGTGGCTCCGATTACCCGGTCTCTCAGGTCAAAGCCGCTGGCGTTGACTTAACCAAGGAAGAGCCTTACCTTGCCGTCATCCACCGCATGGAATCCTTGGTGGATCAGCTGGAAAAAGCTCTCGCCGAATAAAAGCAGCGAAACCATTCATCAGCGCCTTTCGGGGCGCTTTCTTATAGAAAAGCCGCTTCGATGAGCAGCTTATCCAATGTCTTCTGGGGACCAGGTTTTCACGCGGGCATCGGGCGTGCGCCTCGAGGAGAGCGGCTTCAGCGGAGGTTCGATTTTCTTCGGCTCGGGCTTTGCCGGTTTCTTCTTCGCGTGCTTGGCAGGGTCATAATGCGGGAGGATGACTTTCGCGCCATTCTCGGTGGCCTCGGATTTGGCTTTGAGGTCATGGAAGAGGGCACGGCATTCGTAGTAACGGCCTTCCGAGGCATAGGAATCGAAGGTCGCGCGCTTGATGTTGTTGTCGCAGAGGCAACCATAATAGACCATGAAGTCGTAGGCGTCTTTGCGCATCGGTCCAATCGCGTTTTTGTCGAGGGATTCGAAGTGCAGGTCGAGCATCATCGAAATCCAACGGCCGTATTTGTAATCGGTGTAGAAGCGTTTTTTGTACGCGGCGCGATCGTCGTAAAGCGGGAAGGATTTAATTCTTCTCTTGCGGAGCTCGTAGATCTCTTCGTACTTCGCGGGGTAGTTGAGGTTATAGAAGAGGCAGAAGAGCAAGAAGAGGCAAAGGCCTAAGGTCAAGCCAAGGGCGAGATAGACGTGGATGGTGCCAAGCAAAGAGAGCACTTCCGGAGGCATGACGCCGCTTAGCCACTGGCCGACGGTCGGAACGAAGTAATACAGGGAGAAGAACGCGGCAAACACGACCGTGCCGATGAAAGCCACGACAAGAATCCACGTATAGATCCAATAAACGTGGCGATATCCGGAAATCTTGCCTGAAATGATGAGGGTAATGAGGTTCAGAACGAGCAAGCCATACGGAACGAAGAAGAAGAGCATCGCATCACGCCAGGAATAATCGGTGCCGGCGATGTTGATGGGTTCCACCGGCAACGGTTTCATGATCATTTGCGAGATCTCCAAGTCGGGGAAAATGAAGGCCGCATAGTAACCTGCCGCGACCAAAGAGATCAGCAAAAAAATCAAGCTGGTAATCGGAATCCATTTCCGAGGACGCGTACGTTGGGATTTCTGAAGAATCTCAATCGTAACCATTCCGTTTGCTTTCATGCCTATCATTATAGGACCGAAGCGTCGATTTGGTCACCCTTTTTCTATGAAAAAACAACACCGTAGCACAAAATCCTCGTTTTTCTTTCCTCAGAAGGTGGCCTTTGCACTAAAATACTAGGGCTACGAAGGAGTTTTACATGGCGAAAAACATCTTGATTGCTTATTTCTCCCACGGCGGAGAAAACCTCGTCGATGATCGTATCGTCGACCTTGGCGAAAACGGAAATACCAAAATCGCCGCGAAATTATTAAAGGAAGCTTTGGAGGAAAAAGGCTTTAAGGCCAACCTCTTCGAAATCGAACCTCTCATTCCTTATGACCGTTCCTACGAAGGCACGTTAGCCCGTTCCCGTCAGGAATACGAAGAAGGCTCTGCCCCGTTAATCAAGGCCGGCCCTAATGGCTACGAAGCCTATGACGCGATCTTCCTTGGCTATCCCAACTGGTGGGGAACCCTTCCCGCGCCCATCATTTCCTTCCTACGCGACCACATCACGGAAGGCAAAACCATCATCCCGTTCGTCACCCATGGCGGGCAGCGCTTCCTCTACTCCCTCGAGTCCATCCAAAAGGAAGCCCCCAAGGCCAGCTTGCTAGAAGGCTTCGCCATCGCCGCGCCTTACATGTCCGCGGCGAAATCGGTCATCGCCGATTGGCTAAAAGAGCATCTCGATAAGCTTTCCTAAGCAGCAATTGAAAACGCGGATTCGTTGCAGAACCCGCGTTTTTCTTTGCAAAACCTTGCTTATTTTGGATTTATGAGAGGTTTGCTTTGCTTAGGCGTAAGTTGCCGTCGGCGTCCACGTCCAAGACGTATTTCGACTCGGTCGAGAGTTCCTCTTTGATGATGCGCTCCGCCAAGAAGGTTTCGATCTTGTCTTGGATGAAGCGTTTGACCGGACGGGCGCCATAGAGTTCGTTGAAGGACGAGTCGAGGATGTAATCCTTGAGTTTTTCGGTCCAGGCAACGGAGTAATAATGCTCTTCTAGACGCGAGGAGAGTTCGCGAAGCAGCTTGTCGACGATGAGGCGTTGCTCGGTCTTGCCGAGCGGATTGAAGAAGACGATTTCGTCGATGCGGTTGAGGAACTCGGGCTTGAAGGTACGGTGCAAGAGGTTCTCCACTTCGAGGCGATTGCCTTGGAGCAATGCTTCGGAGCCGAGGTTGCTGGTCATGATGATGACGGTGTTGCGGAAATCCACCAGACGGCCTTGCGAATCGGTGAGTCGGCCTTCGTCTAGGACCTGCAAGAGCAAG
>JBGUWA010000061.1:0-8611 GCA_045220635.1 Candidatus Alloenteromonas sp.
TTGTAGGTTTTTCCCGCGCCGTCCTTATACGAAACGTTTTTGCCCGAGATGGTGGCGGAAAGCGTGCCAAGCAAGGAAGAGTGCGCCAAAGCACCCAAGCCGATATTGAGGTTCCAAGAGGGATTGCTTAGCGACGTATTGGCGACCGAAACGCTCTCGACGATGTCTTCGCCATGGAAGGCTTCGCCGGCGCTGGAGGTGGCGCTATCGAGGTTATCGGTGACGATGCTGCCGAGGTTAAGGATATATTTCGCCAGCCAATCGACCATGTTGTCCATGAAATCCTTCCCTTTCACCTTCTTGTGCTCTTCGCTGGTCGAAGAGGTGGTTTTGTCGTCAAGTTCCTCGCTGGAAGTGATGCGGTGGAGGTAAAGGGTACCCGAAGTATCCGTGCCGTCGGTTTCGTAGAAGATGTTCGTGTAGGTATGGTCGGGAATGACTTTGACCGCGCCAAGCAAGGCGGTGGTCTTCGGCGCGTAGACGTTTCCGAGGATCTTGACGTGCGTGCCGTTAAGATAGATGTAGAAATCCAGTTTGACCTGAACGTCTTTGACCGTCCAAGAGCTGCCAAGCTTGATTTCCAAGGTCACGGTGCCTCCGATGTGATACACCGTTTCCGTGGTGGTGTCGGTGACGCCGAGGGTGATGGTGTCCAAGGCAAACTGCAGTAAGGTCTTCAAAGAAGAATAATCCGTAAAGCCACTTTCGTTATGGCTGTCGAATTGGAAGGGGAAGCTTTCGAAATGGGTTTCCCCTAAGGTGATTTTGGCATAAATCTCCGTGTCGGTGTCGCCTTCTAAGGTCATCCAGACTTCGATGGAAACGGGGCGTAAATCGTTGCCATAAGAGATTTTCAACGTCAAACCGGTGTTTTGCTGGATGATGCCTGGCGCGATAACGAAGGTGCTTTCGTGATCCGTAATCGTGGCCGAAAGGAGAATCTTCGAGGAAAGAAGCTCGAAGTATTGCCCCGCGATTAATTTGGTCAAAAGCGTTTCGGCGGAGAGAGTGGCCACGAGATTAGTCAAACGCTCGAAGCGAACGTCCGTGGACGTCGTCAACGTTTTGATCACGTCGAGGATGCCGTTGAGGGAATGAACGGAGAAACGACCCTTTAGCGGTGAATTATTCGGTTCGGAACGTTTTTCGTCTTCGTAGGCCTGCGAGCCGCTGGTGGCAGTGACGTTGACGGAATTGTACTCGAAGAACATGGCGTTTTGGTTTCCGGTTCCGCGCATATCGTTCTCGTCGGTATCGTTTTCACCGGCTTCACCCGTGACGTCAATCTTAAGACTATGGTCGTTGACGTAACCTTCCTTTAGGTCGAGGAAGGTCATCGCGCCGGTGCCGAGGCGATTCTTCAAATCGAAGGCGAGCGAGCCGTGGAAGGCCATGCCTTGTTCGGTGCGGCCTTTCTTTTGGACGGGGTCATAAACGTAGGCATTCGCGGTCGTGGTGGAAATCTTGGAGGTCGTGCCTTGCTTTAAAGCGTAGCCATCAAGGCCAACTTGGAGTTGGTCATATTCGGCGATGGCGCGGATTTCCTCGGTCCAGTGGGGGAGGTGGGTCAATTCGATGTAACCGGAGGGGTTGAAACCGACCGTCTGGTAAGGAACGATGTCGAGTTCGCCATCGATGATAAAGGTGGTCTTGGTGTCGTTGGTGGAGCGTAAGCCGACATGGTCCAAGATGACTTTGCCTAAGGACATGTTGTCGGCGGTGCCGTTAAGAAGGACAGTGACCGTGCCAAGCAAAGAAGCCGCGGACAAATCGATGGTCAGTTCAATGTGGTTGGCGTCGGTGGTGATGTTGACGATCGTTTGGAGTATGTCCTCGAAGTGCTTGCGGTCGATGTTTTGGTAGAAGCTCGAGTTTTGGACCGCTTTGATGGCTTCGGAGATGCCATTCGCGGTGGAAAGCAAGCTCGAAAGAAGCTCCATGATCATGTCGTTTTGGATGGATTCGTCGCCTAAGGCATCGGTTAACGAAGAGACGAGGGCATCGCAGACGTCGACCGAGGTTTTGACTTTGAGGATGTCGTTGACGTTGAGGTAGATGTTGGGGTTGGTGTCTTCGCTTCCTTCTTCGGAGTGGAGGAGGATGTCCTTTTCTTGGCCGCCGGTCTGCCCTAAGGCAAGCTCAGCGTGCAACCCACCGAAGAAAGACTCGGAGAAATCAGCCGCGGCGGAAAGGTTCAAATAGGCCTCTTCTTCGACCGCTTCTTTGGCGAAATGGTCGTCATCTCCTTGGACTTCGTCTTCGGAGTGAACCAAAGTGAAGGCGGCTTCGATGCCGAAGGTGCGGCGCTTGACGAATTTGGCGATTTGACGGAACAAACCTAACGAATCCTTCAACGGAACGTATTCGGAAACGTCGTAACGGGGAGCCCAGGAAAGGGCATTGCCATCGAGGATACGGGCATCGATGCGAAGCTCGAAGTTCTCGTTCACCGCGGCATAGCCTTGGGTGGAAGATTCCTTTAAGGGCAATTGCAAACCCGACAAAACGCCCTCGTTATCGTGGACTAAGCCAACGCGGAAAGTCTTATTGTTGATGGGAAGCTCCCAAAGGAAACGCGAGGAATCGTAGGCGACGATGTGGTCTATCGAATCCATGATGGCGTCCCAATCGAACGTCATGCCTTCGCTGGAGAGCTCCAAGTTGAGCTCATTGACGCCACAGACGGTCAGGATTTCGGCGATGACATAGTCCAAATCGCCATACTCGTAGTAGGAGATGCCTTTGGTGGTTTCGTCGACGCCGCCGCAGTCATAAGGGGCAAGCGAAGAAGAGTATTTCAAATCGTAAGAAACCTTGTCGTCGCGGTCGGCGGAAAGGGAGAAATACAGGTTGTCGTTATGCAAGGTGACGCTTAATTCGCGTTCGACGCCGTTATAGGTTAGCGGCGCGTCAAGGCTAAGGCTAAGGTCATGAAGCGAGGCGCTGGAAAGTTGAAGTTGGGCCGAAGCGCCAGGCAAGGAGAAAAGATTTTCGTCGCGGGTGGCGTTGGCGGGGATCTTCAAATCGAGGGAATCAAACTCTAGGCGCAAGCCAGAAGAGAAGGCTTGGATCAGCTGAGGCTTCACGGAAACGACGGGGGTTTCGACGCCTTCGTTAACCTCAGGCGCGGCTTCCGCACCCACGAGGTTTTGCGTGCACGAAAGAAGCAGCGTCATGCATAGCCCCGCCATTTTGGCGAAGCGGGAGTAGGTTTGTTTTTTCTCGTGGTTGCCTCTCATAAGCACGCGTGCATTATACGTGCGTAGCGTGCGAGAATTCGTTTCCAATTCAAAGGAAACGACTCTCCAAATCGTAGAATTGCCCTTAGAAAAGAAAACCAGCGCCGTTTTGCGCTAGTTTTTGATCTTTTTCTTTCGTTTGAAATTTCCCCACAAAATGAGGATGGCTTGGATCGGAATGCCTACGGTGAGGATGAACCAGAGGTTTTCGGAAGGGTCGTTATAGTACTGGAACTGGATGCAGAAGCTGATAAGCAACGTCCACATGAAGCACGAACCAAGAATCACGCTGACGAGACGGTTATGGTAGAAGTGCCAACATTCGAGGAAACACAGGAAGATCGATACGGGCACCATCCAAACGAAGATGACCCATAACCCTTGCGGGGCGGGCTCGCCAGCGGGGCGCGTCTTGAAGGGGTTGTAGTAGCCCGAGAAGAAGACGCAGATGCCTACCAAGAAGACGAAGGTCACGGTCAAGGCCAACGTCAGGCCCTGGTTGATTCGCTTGGCGCGAACCTCGCTTTCGCTTTCTTCGGAATGGGCGGCTTTCTCTAGCTCTTCGACGGTTTGCTCGGTGACGAGATAATCGATGGTCACGTTATAGAAAGCGGCGAAATCCTTCAGGACGTCGACGCCAGGCAAAGAATAACCGAGCTCCCACTTGGAGATGGACTTGTCGGAATAATTGATTTCCTTGGCGAGTTCTTGCTGGGTTAAGCCTTTGGCTTTGCGTAGCGTGGCGAGATTCTTTCCAACGGTAGTGGCGAGGTTTTCCATCAGGCGTATTGTAAAACCTTTGTTCTACAAAGTAGAAGAAAAATCGCCCCGGTGGAACGAGGCGATTATGTTTGAGCTAGGATTACAGGCCGCGATAGAGGTTGCTCGGCTTGATGTTTTCTTGACCCAAGAAGTAGTAACCGTACATCGCGGTTTCCTTGCCTTCAAGGTTGTTGAACTGATCGCCGGGTAAGTCGAAGAGCAAGCCTTTGGAAGAAGCGGTGAGGATGCCATCGTCCGCGACGTTGCCAACGAAGTTGTTGGCGAAGTTAGCGGTCGGATAGCCTTCTTCCCAGACGTTCTCCATGACGCCGTTTTTGATGTTGTTGAGATAGAGGTCGACATCAACGGAAGCGATGGAGAGCTTGGAGTCGTTGTTGCTGGCTTTGGCAGAAGCGTCGGCGTGGATGTTAAGGCCGGTCAAAGTCTTGAACGAAGTGTCGCCACGGAGGACGGTCTGACCCGAAAGGGTGATGTCGGCGTTGCCAAGGACATTGAGGCCAAGCAGGGCGCCCAAGTTGACGGAGATAACATAGTTATCGACGCCGTTGACGGTGTTCTTGGAGAGACCGTTGACGACGGTTTCGATGCGGAGGGCTTCATCGCCAAGCAAACCAGCGCGGCCTTTGACTTTGGCTTTGGGCTCGCTATTTTGCGCTTCGTCTTTGTCTAAGAGCGAATCGCAGATGCCAAGGCTATAACGGCCAAGCCAGCCGAGGATGCCATCCATGAACTGTTCGCCGCCTAAGCGCACGCCATCGCGGACGTTGCGGACTTTGCCATAAGAGGAATCGCGGGTGAGGAGGACTTCTCCGTCGGGGTTGACACCGTTGGCGTAGTAATAGAATTCGCTGGTGCGGACGCCTTCGGCTTCGTTGGGACGGAAATAGATGTCGCTATCGGGGCCATTGACGCCACGGATGACGGGGATGCCGCCAAGGCTCGCGTAGATCTTGGTTTCGGCGCCTTCGACGGAAGCATAGGCGTCAAAGAGGCTGACTTTGATGGGGTGTCTGCCGATTTGGACGGAGAGGTCGCCGGCAAGGCCATAATAGGAGATGCCCGAGACGCCTTCGTTAGAAGCGGTGGTGCCCAAGGTCAAGGAGCCAACCGCGTAGTCGAGGATTTCGGCGGCGAAGCTGATGTCTTTGAAGCTTTCGACGGATTCGAAGTTGCGGAATTCGTCTTTGAAGGTCTCGTCGTTTTCTTCTAACGGCGCGACTTCTTTGGCGGCGATGGAATCGATGCGGACGTTCAACGCTTTTTCGCTCAAGGGGAGTTCGATGACCAAGGCTTCGATGCCGCCTTCTTTTTCTTCGGTGTTGGCCTTATAGGTGACTTTGACGGTCAAATCGCCTTCAAGACCGAGTTTGGCGCCATTGACGACGACGACGGTGTCACCGTTTTCGTCATGGATTTTGCCGGATTTCAAGAGGTCGGTCTCTTCGAGAAGGGCGCTGACTTCGCCACCGGTGACGCGGGAAAGCAAGGAGGCGGAACCTTCGCTGGTAAGCGAGGTGATGAGGCGGGAGAAGCGATCATCGATCGCGTCGACGCGATCTAAGAGGCTGCTGGCGATTTCGCTGAAGCTGCCGAAGCTGAGTTTGGCTTTGAGGGCGTCTTCGGGAAGTTGATCGAGGCTATCCGCGTTGGCGGAAGAGGCATAGGCGAAGGCGACGGTGTCGAAGCCATCGGCGAGATCGAGGGCAACGCGGTGGTTGGGGACGATCATGTCGGTGAGGCCTTGGTTGAGACGGAGGTCGACTTTGCCGGATTTGAAGACGTCATTGAAGGACATGGCGATGTCGCCATCGACGGAGAGGTCGGTCTTTTCTTCGTTGCCGAGTTCGACGGAGAGTTTGGCGCCGAAGGCTTTTTCGTGGATGATGTCGGTGACTTGTTCGCCGATGCCTTGGAGATGGCTAAGGGGAACATAGGATTCATCATAGCTATCCACGCCCGCAAGCTCGTGATAAGCGCGGGTCTTGATGGAGCCGTTGAGGGTGAAGGCAGCGAACTTGACGCCTTCGATTTCGATGTCGAGGAGGTCGGCTTTGTTGAGCTCGTTGGTGGTGAGGTCGATCGAGCCGCTCAAGGTCAAGGTGATTTTGCCTTCGAGGCCGATGGGGGCCAGGCTAAGCTCGATGACGATTTGGTTGTCGTAGCTGCGGATGGAGGAGATGAAATCCAAAGCGGAGACATACACGCCATGGTCAAGGTCGGTGAGGAAGGCCGAATCCATGATGGAATCGATGGACAAACCGATCTTGTTGAGGATTTCGCGGACTTGGTTGAGGGTGTTTTCGCCTTCGGCTTTCTCGCTGGTGGAGGAACCGCTGGAGAAGGCATCCTTCAAAACCTTGCTATAGAATTCGTCCAAATAGGTTTTGGTGGTGCGGGCTTTGAAGAGGTCGCCGTTGATGTCAAGGAAGCCATTGCCTTCTTTGGTCTGCTGATCGTAGAGATAGCTCACATTAACGTCGTGACGGGCCACGATTTCAAGCTCTTCATTTTGATTTTTAGCCAGTTTTTGCAGAGATAATTGGCCTCCAGCGCCGTGGAACTTACGGTCGAGAAGGTCGGCGTCGGCGCTTAAGGCGACGCGGATGGAGTCGCTGCTAGCTTCTTTGGCGACATGGGTGCGGTCGCCGTCTTTGCCTTCGCTGCTATAGCCAAGGTCGAGGGTGACGTCCACGCCGAATTGCGGCTTAGCGACATAAGAGGCAATCGCTTCGAAAAGGTAACGGGAGTTCTGGAGCTCGAGATAGTTCTCGACGTCGCCAGGAACCAAGGTTTCGGCATTAGCCCAAGACCTGCCGTCTTCGCCGAACTCATTGATGGTGGCGGAGACGTTGAGGCGGAGGCCTTCTTGGATTTCCCAAGCCTTCGCTTCGTTGGGGGTGACGACGCCTTCCTCATCTGCGACGTATCGGGAGGGCAAATCAACGCCGGTGAAGGTGAGGTTGGCGTCGCCACGGAGGCCTAATGGGATTTGCATGGATCCCAAATCCAAATTCCAGATGAAGTAGTGCTCGTCGGCGTTAGGCTGATATTCGACCATGTTGTCCATGGAGGCGAGCAACGCGTTCATATCCATGCCGCTAGAAGAAGAAGCGGCGGGTTCTTCGGAGGACGATTCCTCGCTGGAGGAACCCATGAGGTTATCGAGCCAACCTTGAAGGCTCAAATCGATGCCGCCATCGGAAAGAATGGCGAGGATATCTTCGATAAGCCAGTCGAGTTTGCCGTATTCATAATGGCGGATACCGCCGGTGATGGGGTCGACTTCGGGGTTGCCATCTTTATCAAGGACGTCATAGTCGCTCAAATCGACTTTGTATTTGAAATCCCAGTTGCGGTTATAGGTGACTTCGTCGGCGTCTTCCTTGGACCAATCGAAGAGGTTCAAATAAAGCATGTGTTCAAATAAGGAAGCGTGGATGCCGCGACGCTGCGCACGCTCACCCGCGTCCGTATAAGTAATAGGGGCGGTCAAGGCGAGGTTGATGCCTTGGAGGGAAAGCGAATTGAGCGCGAAATCGATGGTGGTGCCGGAGGCGTCGATGCGGTTGATGTGCTCGACGGTGGCGACGACTTCGTTGTTTTCGGTGATGGTTTCGTTTTTGCCATCGAACTCGAACACCAATTCGTCGGCGACGATGGAAAGGCCATTGGCCGCGGAATTGGCGAGTTTTGAAATGAAGCGTTCCTTATTGGTCATTTCGTGGTCTTCGGGGATTTCGACGAAGCCAGCTTTGTCATGTTCGACGACGGTGGATTTCGGCAAAAGGAAATAAGAGCATCCTGCCGAGAGGGCAAAGACGGTGAAGAACAGCGAGCCAGCGCCGAGTCCTTTTGCAGCTTTTGAAGACAATTTCATGTTTGTTCTCCTTTATATTGATGCGGGGTATGCGGGGAGTACGCTTCCCGGTTCGGGGAAGCCGAAGCTAGGCGCTTCGTGGTAGTAGGCGGTGGCCAATGAGCCTTCCGCCGAGGAACCGATGCCCATTTTCGTGGTGGCGGTGTACTTTTCGAAGGTCACCATTTTCTTTAGGGTCAGGTCCTTGGCCATCGTGATGGTCAGATGGCAGTAGTCGAATGGCGGTCGGTTGGCCAGGTCGGAGATCGTTTTCATCTGCGACTGGTAGTTGAGGACACCGTACTTCGGGGAGAGTTCCACCTCGATGATGTAATCATCACCCGATTCCGTGACGCCCGTGTTCGGCTTGCCCGACAGCGATTCGTCATACAGGATCGTCTTCGGCGAGACGATGTAGATGAGGGCGGTGGACACGTATCGTCCCATCAGCTTCTTGTACTCGTCGTTGGAGTAGGTCACTGCGGGGTGGGAAGCGTAATCTGCGTTGCTTCCCCAATAGGTCACCGTCTCATCGCCTTCTTGGAACATCCGGTCGTAAATCGTGACGATGTTACTGGTGGATACGGATTCCTCGAAGAACTTCTCGTGGTCATGGACGGTGGTGGAGTAGATTTTCTGTTCCACGAGGCCCATGGCGATCGATGCGCCAACGCCGCGGGTCCATGTTTGCTCTTCTTGTTCAAACAGGGCATAGGAGACGTTGACCATCTCG
>JBGUWA010000062.1:0-8393 GCA_045220635.1 Candidatus Alloenteromonas sp.
TTCATGAGGTCCGTGAGATATTCCTCGAGGTCATACCCGATTTCGAACGCCATCAAGAGGGTGCCTTTTTTGACTTTCTTATAATCGCGGAAGATGTCTTCGTAAACCGAATTATCTTTATCGAGGTAAAGCGCCTGGGCGGGCTCATAGTTCTTCACCGAATCCTGCACCTCTTCTTTATTAAGGATGTAAGGCGGGTTCGAGATGATGATATCGAGGTTGGTATGCGTCGCGATATAAGGCTCAAGGCTACGCCCTTGGAACAGGTTCGCGCGCACAGAATAATCAGAGATGTTTTTGGTGGCCACTTCCAAAGCGTCTGCGGAAACGTCGTTCCCCAAAAGGATCCAGTTGGGGAAAAGCTGACGGAGGGCAACCAGAATCGCGCCCGAACCCGTGCCGACGTCCGCGACCACCAAATAATTGCGCGGATCATAGTAATCCATGATGCGTTCGGAGAGGTTGGCGATAAGCTCTTCCGTCTCCATCCGCGGAATCAAAACGCGTTGATCCACATAGATTTTCGTGCGCAAAAACGTGGCTTCGTTAATGACGTATTCCACAGGCATTCCTTGCAATAACTTTGCAAAATCCGCCTCAAATTTCTCTTTTTGCGTAAATTCGTCGTCTTTGTGGTACAGGGTGTCAACCGGTTCGGGGTAGCCCATTTCGTGAGCGATGAGGACGCGAATGTCCTGCGAAGAAACCCCCGCGGCCTTTCCCGCTTCCATCGCCTTCAAATAGACGTCGAAGATCTTACTCATTGCCACCGTTCCCTTCCACTTCCAATAGCTTTTGCTCTTGGTCGAAGTGGATTAAGGCCTCGATGATTCCGTCGAGTTCGCCTTCCATGATGCGGTCGAGTTGGTTGACGGTATAACCGACGCGATGGTCGGTAACGCGGTTTTGTGGGTAGTTGTAGGTGCGAATCTTCTCAGAACGTTCGCCCGTGCCGACTTTGAGTTTGCGTTCGGTCGCGCGTTTGGCGTCTTCTTGCTCTTGGAAGAAGGCGAAGACTTTCGCGCGAATCATCTGCATGGCGATTTCTTTGTTTTGCAATTGGGCCTTCTCGGTTTGGCACGCCGCGACGATGCCGGTCGGAAGGTGAGTGATGCGAACCGCCGATTCGGTCTTGTTGACGTTCTGGCCGCCTGCGCCCTGCGAATGATAGGTATCGATCTTCAAATCAGAAGGATTGATTTGCACGTCGACTTCCTTTGCCTCGGGCATGACCAAAACGGTCGCGGTCGAGGTGTGGATGCGGCCGCTGGCTTCGGTCTTCGGAACGCGTTGGACACGGTGGGCGCCGGATTCGAACTTCAATTTGGAGTAGACGGAATCGCCCTTGATCATGAAGGAGGCGGAAGCGTAACCGCCCGACGCGCCTAAGGAAGCGTCAAGGAATTGAATCTTCCAGCCTTGTTTTTCGGCGTATTTGGAATACATGCGAACAAGGTCGCCAGCGAAGATGTTGGCTTCGTCGCCGCCGACCGCGCCACGGATTTCGACGATGATGTTCTTGTCGTCGTTGGGATCTTTGGGCAAAAGGATGATCTTGAATTGATCTTCGAGACGTTCCATGGTCTCCTGCGCTTCTTTGCGGGTCGCGCGAGCAAGCTCGGCAAGTTCGGGATCGCCGAGTTCTTCCATTTCATAGGAATCCGCGACGTCCTTCTCCGCCTTTAAATATATAAGGTAGGCTTCATAAGCTTCGCGAAGATCCGCTTGCTCTTTGTTCTTTTTTGTAAACGACGCGAGGTCGTCCGCGGCATCTTCTTTGCTTAATTCCGCCTCGAGGGCTAAATATCTTGTTTTGGTGGCTTCAAGCCGTTTTCTCATTGAATCTTCCATATATCGGACCTGCCGTGCGAATTATAGCATTCCCGCTTCCAGTAGAAAATGCTTACTAATCTTTGATTAGACCCTAGGAAGAAGCTCCCATGGCCGTTATAATTTCATCTAATGGCATACAAAGCACTCTATAACAAATACCGTCCCAGCACCTTTGCGGAGGTTGCCGGGCAACGTTCCATCGTCCGCACGATGCGCAACGCCATCGAAAACAACAAAATCGCCCACGCCTATCTTTTCTGTGGTCCGCGTGGCACGGGCAAGACTTCCATGGCGCGTCTTTTCGCGAAGGCGCTCAACTGCGAAGAAGGCCTTGGCCACCAGTGCAACCACTGCGAAAACTGCATCGCGATGAATTCTTCGTCTCATCCTGACGTCATCGAAATCGACGCAGCCAGCAATAACGGCGTCGAGCAAGTCCGAGATTTGATCGACAAGGTTCGCTACGCCCCCATCAAGGGCAAATACAAGATCTACATCATCGACGAAGTCCACATGATGTCCGCCGGCGCTTTCAACGCGTTATTGAAAACCTTAGAAGAACCGCCCGAACACGTCATCTTCATCCTTGCCACGACCGAGCCGTTCAAGCTTTTGCCGACCATCATTTCGCGTTGCCAACGCTACGACTTCGCCAAGATTGACCCCAAGGACATCCGCGATAAGCTCGTTTGGATTTTGACCCGCGAAGGCGTCCCCTTCGAAGAAGACGCGGTCGACGAAGTCGTCGATCTTGCCGACGGCGGCATGCGTGACGCCTTATCGATTTTGGATCAGGCCCTTGCTTATGGCGGAAACCAACTCCGCGAAAAGGACGTTCTCGATGTCTTTGGCTTAGCCTCAACCGCGCAGAAATGCCACTTGCTTGACCTCGTCTCCAAAGGCGAAGTCAGCCCCGTCCTTGCTTTGGCGGACGATTTCCTCACATCGGGAATCGACGTCAAACGTCTTATCCAATCCCTTTTGGACATCCTGAAAGATTGCCTGGTTTACCTCAAAACGGGTCAAGAAGGGTTGCTACGCATCATCTCCCCTTCTCAATGCGATTCCTTGATTAGCAAAATCGACGATGTGCGCGCCAACGAAATGATCGACGTGCTCATCAAGTGCCAAGTCGACGCGAAAAACGTGGGAAATCTCCGTTCTTTGTTCGAACTCACCTTAATTCGCATGACTTCGTTATTCGGCGCTTCTGCCCCGAAGGTGGAGCCACGCCACGTCGAACAACCCAAACCCGCTCCCGCGCCTCAACCTAAACCCGAGCCAAAGCCAGAGCCGAAGCCCGAACCGGAACCCGTTAAGGTTGAAGCACCCGAACCCGAACCTGAGCCGACTCCTGAACCCGAACCCGCGGTCGAAATCGTTTCCGAACCTGCCAAACCGGTCGTCGATGAAAGCGTCATGGAACGTTCGGTTTATACGGGTACAAGCGCTCCGTCTTGGCTGCTCGACGATGAGGAAGCAAAACCCGAGCCCAAACCCGAACCAAAGCCGGAAATCAAACCGTTGTTCCCACAGAAGCCGGAAGCAAAACCCGTCGAGGAAGCCAAGCCTCAGCCCATCTTTGCGCCTAAAGAAGAGCCCGAGAAGAAGCCCGAGGCCCCAAAGAGCTTTGGCGAACTCGCCAGCGAAGGCACCCCTTATGTCCTCGAAGACAAAGTCATCGTCGACATCATGGCGTTAGGCCCCAAATTCAAGCCGCAACGTCAGGCCTTGTTTGACCGTTGGGGAGAGGTCGCCGCGATGCGCTTTGATCCGAAAGTCGGCGCCGTGGCTGCGTTGCTCTCCGAAGGTCGCCCCTTCTGCCTTTGCGAAGAGGCGTTGCTCATCAACTTCAACTTCACTCGCCAAAAGGAAAAGGCCAACCTCGAGGAAAACCAAAAAGCCATCTCGAATCTCGTGGCCACTTTGCTTGGCCGTAACGTCTTCGTCTATGGCTTAGACCGCAACGACTCCAACCGTTGCCAAAAGAACTATTACGCTTTGAAACAAATCGGGAAACTTCCAAACCCCGATGATGTCGTCTTAAATCTGCCCAATAGGAGGAAAAAACCATGAACCAAATGCAGCAGATGCTCGCGAATGCGCAACGCATGCAGCGCGAACTCCAAAAAGCCCAAGCCGCCTTGGCGGAAAAGGAATTCTCCGTCTCCAAAAACGGCATGGTCGAACTCGTCATGCTTGGCGATCGTTCCGTGAAGTCCTTGGTCATCGATAAGGATGCCTTGGATCCGGAGAACGCCGAAATGCTTTCCGACACCATCGTCCTCGCCCTCAACGAGGCCCTTGAGGCGATCCAAGAGGAAAGCGACGCGATCGAAGAAAGGATCACCGGCAAAGGCGGCCTCTTCTAATGAAGGAATTGCCCACCTATACCGCGCTTGTTGACTCCTTCCGTAAGCTGCCTGGCATCGGAACCCGTTCCGCAGAACGTATGGCTTCCGCCGTCTTGCAGATGCGAAAAGAAGACGCTTTTGAATTTGCCGAAGCGATTCAAAATGCGAAAAATCGTGTGCATAAATGCCCGAATTGCGGACTTTTTACGGAAGAAGACCTCTGTGAAGTCTGTAAAGACGGCAGCCGCGACCACCGCGTTTGCCTCGTTGTTGTAAGCCCCAAAGACGCCGTTTCGTTTGAAGCGGTCGGCAGCTACCATGGCGTGTATCACGTCCTTGGGGCCTTGCTTGCCCCTGCCAAAGGAATCGGACCTGAGGCACTTAATATCGACGGGCTGAAGCAACGCATCCAAGCCGAAGGGATCGAAGAGGTCATCGTGGCCACTTCCCCCACCCTAGAAGGGGAAACCACTGCCTTGTTCTTGGCGAAAGTCCTTGAACCGTTTGGCGTCAGCGTGTCTCGCCTAGGCTATGGGCTACCTTCGGGATCCTCTTTGGAATACGCCGACCCATTAACGTTATCCCGCGCATTAGAAGGGAGAAAGAAACTATGAGTCTATTCATCACATTCGAAGGCGGAGAAGGCTCCGGAAAGTCCTCCGCGTTAAGCCTTTTGGACGAACGTCTTCGCGCCGAAGGCTATCAAACCGTTTTGACCCGCGAACCCGGCGGCACGCCCATCGCCGAACAAATCCGCAACGTGATTTTGGATAAGGCCAACACCGCGATGGATTCGCGCACCGAAGCGCTTCTTTACGCGGCGAGCCGCCGCCAACATCTCGTGGAGAAGGTTTGGCCCGCGATCAAAGAAGGCAAACTCGTCCTCTGCGATCGATATTTGGATTCTTCGCTTGCCTATCAAGGCGGCGCGAGGGGTTTGGGCATCGATAACGTCCTAAACGTGAACCTTTTCGCCACGGAAGGCACCTTCCCTGACCTCACTTTGCTCTTCGACATCGAGCCGGAGCTTGGCTTAGAACGCATCGCCAAGAACGCCAGCCGCGAAGTCAACCGCCTGGATTTGGAGAAAATCGAATTCCATCGCGGCGTCCGCAAAACCTTCCTGTCTCTTGCCGAACGTTATCCCGACCGCTTCGTCGTTTTGGACGCTTCCAAGACTCTTCCCGAAGTCGTCGAGGATGCCTATCAAGCCATCAAAGCCCGTCTATAAACATGAGTCTGTCCGGCTATTTGAAAACGAAACAACCCTTGGTTACCCGTTCGTTTTCCTATGGCCTTACCCACGACCAGCTCGCCCATGCCTATCTGCTGACGGGCGAATCGGGCACTCCGTTAAAACAAACGGCCCTCTTTTTGGCCAAATCCATCATCTGCGACCACCCCAACCCCTTCGCGGATGAGGAATGCGTGACCTGCCAACGCATCGACCATGACGAATATCCTGACTTCATCTTTCTCGATGGCGAAGAAGAATCCATCAAAAAAGACGCGGTTCAGGAAACGTTGAACCTTTTCCAAAAGACGCCTCTTGAACGAAAAGGGGTCATGATTTACGTCATCCACCTCGTCGAAAACATGACGGCGGAGGCGGTGAACTCGTTGCTAAAGTTCCTCGAAGAGCCAAACGACTATACCTACGCCATATTGACGACCCAGAACGAAGACCGCGTTTTGCCCACGATCATTTCCCGTTGCGAGAAGCTTCGTTTGGTCTTGACGCCCCGTAAGGAAGTCATCGAAGAGGCGTTGTCCTTAGGAGTAGCGAAAGAAGACGCGGAAATCCTCTCCCATTTCTATAACGACGGCAGCTTGCTTAAGGCGCGGTCCGAAGAAGAGGAATATCAAAAGATCAAAGGCGTGTTGGTTGATGCTTTCGATGCTTTGTGCGTCAGCAAAAACTTTGCCCGTTATGTGTTCGAACATGATGTCGCGGGGTTGCTTACCAACAAGGCGAAGGCGCGTTTCTTCTTCGATGCTTTGACGCTTTTCTTCCGCGATACCCTCGCCTTTCAGGGCGGGAATCCCATCGCTTTGACAAGTTATGATAAAATAATCGCCACGGCAGCCAAGAAGCTGCCCCACGTAGACTCTTCTCTTCTCACCATCATGACGCTCCGGGGAGAGATTGAGCTGAATATCAGGATTGGTTTGATCCTCTCCCATCTCGTGAACGTCCTGACAAAGGAGTAACCGGCTATGCCCAACGATAAATTCGCCTATTATTTAGGAATTCGCTTCCTCGGCTCGGAAAAGAGCTACTACTTCGCTTGCGAAGACAACAATTTCGCTTTGGGCGACCTCGTCATCGTCATGACCGCATCGGGCGTCGAAGCCGGCAGAGTCACCTGCCTTCCCGCACCGATTTCCACCTATACCTCCACGTTGGAGCTTAAGCCGATTCTCCGCAAAGCGGACAATCGCGACATCGCCGATTTCAATCAGAACCTCGAAGACGCCAAACGCGCCTTAGCCATCACCCGCACCGAAGTGGAGCGCCTTTCCTTGGCCATGGATTTGATCGATGCTTTCTATAACATCGACGCCAGCCGCATCACCATTACCTATACCTCGACCGAAAAGCGCGTCGACTTCCGCGAATTGCTGAAGGTCCTTGCGGCGCAGCTAGGTTGCCGCATCGAATTACGCCAAATCGCTTCGCGCGATAAGGCGAAAATGGTCGGCGGCATCGGCATCTGCGGCCTCCCGCTTTGCTGTACCACCTTCCTCAATCAGTTCGAAGGCATTTCCATCCAACGCGCGAAGAACCAGATGCTTACCTTAAGCATCCCGAAGCTTTCCGGCCACTGCGGCAAACTCATCTGCTGCTTGACCTATGAAGATGACGCCTATACCGAAGCCAAAAAGGAATTCCCGAAGCTTGGCATGTCCGTCACCACCGAAGACGGCCCCTACTTCGTCGACGCGATCAACGTCCTTTCCCGCACCGTCCGCCTCGTCAACGCAGGCCACACGGACTACAAGACTTATTCCCTTGAAGACTTCAACGCCATCCTTAACGGCACGTACAAACCAAAGGTCGAACTCATCAAAGCCGAGGAAGCCTTGCCTTCCTTTGGCATCGAAAAAACCCAGCAAAAACAAGAAAATCCTTCTAATTCCCAGCCAAAAAATCAGAAAAACGACCGCGACCGCAACAACAAAAACGGCGACCGTCGCGACAATCGTGACAATCGTGACAACAGGGAAAACAAAGAGAATCGCGACAATCGCAACCGCCACGATAACCGCGATAAAAAGAATCGCCATAACCAACAGAACCATCAAAACGGACCCAAGGATAACAATCGTCCCAATCCGCAGAAGCCGCAGAACCCTGAGGGCGAGCAGCAATCCCGCGAGAACCGCGGCAATCGCAACCGCCGCCGCCACTACCGCCACCGCCCCGGCAACAATAACGGCGGTAATGGAGATAACGCCGCATGAGCGATGGACGCGAACTGAACTTTGAAGGCCCCTCGCCAATCCTTTATCTCATCGCGACCCCGATTGGCAACCGTTCCGAAATGACGCCTCGTGCCATCGAGGTTCTTAAAGGCTGCGATTTCATCGCTGCCGAAGACACGCGTAACTCAGGCCAACTGATGGCCTATTTTGGCATCGACAAGCCTTTTATCTCTTGCCATGAGCATAATGAAGAAGAAAGCAGCAACCGCATAATTTCCTTATTAAAAGAAGGAAAGAAAGTGTGCTTCATGTCTGATGCAGGATACCCTTGCCTTTCCGACCCTGGCCAACGCTTGGTCGCGAATTGCTTGGAAAACGGCATTAAGGTCACCGTCACTTCGGGTCCGAATGCGGCGATTAACGCTTTGGCTTGCAGCGGGCTTGATTCCAACCACTTCCATTTCGAAGGATTCCTGCCAGCGAAAGATTCCGAACGCACTTCCCGTTTACGGGAATTGATGAGCAATCCCGACACGTTGATTTTCTATGAATCCCCGCACCGGGTTTTCCGCACCCTGCTCGCCATGTCGGCGGTGCTCGGCGGCGAACGCAAAGCCGTTTTGGCTCGGGAATTGACCAAAGCCCACGAAGAGTTCATCCGCGGCACGCTCGCCTCGCTTTGTCTAGAGCCAGAGGATTCCCTGCGCGGCGAGATGGTCATCGTCGTGGAAGGCGCATCGAAAAAGGCCGAATCCTTAAGCGACACCGAAATCGCCCTTG
>JBGUWA010000063.1:0-1627 GCA_045220635.1 Candidatus Alloenteromonas sp.
ATGACGTTGATGTAGCGCGGCGAAAGGATGAATGCCGGCATCAAAGCGTCGCCGATGATCTGCGTATGGTTGCCATAAATGAAGATGGCTTGCTTCCGATAACGCTTCAGTTTCCACTTGCCAACGATTTCATGCCGGAATTTGCGGTGAAGGTAGATCTTGGCGATGGGTTTGGCGATGATGCGGAATAAGAAAAAGCGCTTAACCCTACCGAAGAATCCTTTGTCACGGATGTAACGGTAATCTTCCAAAATCGGATCCGAGTGGATCTCCATGGTTGAAAATTCGTCATGAAGGGGATCGGAATAGACTATGGTTTCAGGTAAGCACTCTTTAGCCATACGTAGTTATAGTATAGCCCGTTTGTTCGGGGATGGATTAGCAAACGCCAGCGTGGGCACGAAGACGAGCGACGAGTTCCGCGGTAAGGGGCTCCGCGACGAGCGGTTTGGCGCCTTTTTTGGAATCGACGCGACGAATGAAGTTGTCGTTACGGGCGATTTCTTGGCGGCAGGTCGCGCAGACGGACTCGACAACGTGGTTGATGGCTTCCAGTCTTTCGGGGGTGACGGCGGCAAAACCGGCCTTGATTTCCATATAGACGGGGAGCTTAGAGGCGTATTTCCAGAAGATGTCGCCGGCGATGCAGTTGATGTCCTGCCAAGGTTTGGCGGCGAAAGCATAGTGGACGATGCCGTAGTTGTTGCGGTTGACGTTCCAATTGCGGATGGTCTCCATGTTCCAACGACGGGGGAGCCAGTGAACTTTGTTTTTGCAAATGACGTTGAGATAGTCCTGATCCTGGGCCACAACAAAGTTGTAGTAGCCAATAAGGGTAAGGAATTGACCTAAAACGTCATAACGACGCCACTGCTTGGAGTTGATGACGATCATACCGGCGTTGAAATACTTGTTGCGGTTGATGCCAAGAACCTTTTCGGCGTAATCGCCGCAGTCGTCAACATAGTGCATGACGGCTTCGGGAACCGCGGCAACATAGGAATTGCCCATCGGGGTGTCATAGAGCTTCGCGACGTCGTCACAGACGGTGGTGTCGGAGTCAATGTAGACGGCCTTGTCGTATTGCGGGAAGTGGCTCGCGATGACGAAGCGGAAATAGGTCGATGGGGAATAGTAGTCGCGGATGGGGAGAGAAGAGATGATGCGATCGATCAGCTCGGAGACGTTATTGAATTCGATGGTCGTATTGGGTTTGGCCATCGCCTTGATCATATTTTGGGTTTCTTCATTAATATCCGTGTGCAAGACGTGGATGGCGTATTTCCTGCGGGCGGAAACATGATCCAATAACGAAGCAAGGGCGACCATAAAGTAGGGCGTGAAGCGCTGGTCGCAACCGAAGAAGACTGGAACGACTTTTTGTTTGCTGCTGTTTTTGTTGTCTGCCATGGTGTACCTCCTTTCGAGGTCCGGATTATGATAGCGACTTTTTTGTAAAAAACACTAGATATTTACATCTTTCTACTTCTTAGAGGGCAATCTCTTAAAAATAGTGTATCGGAATAACTCTCTCAAAAATAGAAAAAATACATATAATCGATAGAAAACCACTATATCTATGGAAAAATAGTCGAATCTCGAGAATGGACCAAGAGAGAATAAAAAG
>JBGUWA010000064.1:0-19171 GCA_045220635.1 Candidatus Alloenteromonas sp.
CGTCCATGCCGATGATGTGGTCGGGGGCGATGTTGAGGTATTCGCAGCATAACCTGCGGCAGATGAAGCGATCCGAACCCGAGACGACGTAGACATTGTAGTCCTTCTTTTGGAGGTAGCTCACCACTTCCTTCATCGGTTGATAGAACGCGGCGCCGTAGGTCATGTTGTTGAACGTCGGAACCTCTTTGGCAAAGAAGCTGATGCAGTAGTCGTCGAATTCCTTCAAAGTCATGCCAGCATAGGCTTGGGCGGCAAGGCGAGCGTGACGCATGTCGGTGCCAGACGGGAAAGAGTTGCCCGCGGTTTTGACGTCCTCGCCCTTGTCGTTTTTCATGATGCCGGTGCGGATTTCGTTGGCCAAAAGGATTTGTTCTTCGGTGGCTTTGTCTTTATAGGTAGGATCTTCCAACACGCGATATTGATACATGACGTATTCAAGGTAGGTCGGATAGAGTTCCCCATAAAGCGTGCCGTCCATATCGAAGACGGCGAGACGGTCCTTTTTGGCAATGTAGCCTTTGCCGCCTTCTTTGACCGAGGCTTCGACGAAGTTTTTCAAAGTCGTCAAGGCATCGCATTCGTTCCAATGCTTGAACTCGGTTTCCCCTTGTCCAGAAGAGCAGGAGCATAGCAGCAACGCCAAGGCGAAGATTCGTAATGATTTCATTCGTGTTCCCCCTTAAGTGGATGCGTTATTTTATCACTGCCGCGAAAGGGTGGAATATCAGAGATATACAAATTTAGCACACTAAAAGCCACGTCAAATCTCCGTTATTTTTTAAAAATCAGCGCAAATCGCCTTATTTTGCGTAAAAGATCGCGTTCTTTTCAAACGCCCCAAAGGCAAACCCGAAGGAGAGGAAGAACGGGATGTCCTTGTACGCCTCGAACGTGGTGCGAGAGATAAAGGTCTCCACGGCAAGACTCTCGATATAGCCGTAAGGGTTATAAACGGTGACGTTGCCTTGCCCTAAGTCGATTCCGCTGACGATGGAGAAATGAAGCGTCCACTGCCCTTCATATAATGCTGCCCATTCGATCGCGACAGGATTCCCCGCGGATAAGGAGTCGTGGACGTTCTTAAGCAATACGTCATTCTTGAGATAGCTTTCCTTAATGAACGTTTTGGAGGGAATGGATTCGCTGAGTTCTTGCAAAAAGCCATTTGAGGAAGAAGTGCTGATGCCTCCGTTATGCTTTGCGGAAAGTTCGTCCTCGGTCACGGTGTGACCATAGTAGGTCGACATCATTTCGATGCTGGCATAACCACAGGAGATATGCTGGGTCACCAAATGAAAGCCCTCGATCTTGGCGGGAAGAGAATACTTCGCGTCCGTTTTCAAATAGGCATAATCGCTTTTCATCCCTGCCGAACGGAACCCATAGATGGAGAAAGGAACCATGGTCGCTAATGAAAGCGTGCCGATGAGGGATAAGGTGACGATGAAGATGATTCGTTTTGCGCTGGCCATAATTACGTAGCTCTATTGTAGAAGGGTTTTCACCTGAGGCGAAGAAGGGAACCGACCGTATTGACGATGCGGGGCAATGACGGCAAAACCCACGCGACCGCGTAAAGGGCGTAATAAATGATTTCGTCTCGGTCCTTATGTGCTCTTCCGGAAGGATGAAAGAAAAGGAAGAACGGAATCAAGACGTAATAGAACGCATGCTCCGTGTCCAAACCGAAATAGTCTCGTTGATCCGCGGGAATCAAATAGAAAACCAACACAAACAAGCCAATCAAAATGCATAAAGCGACGTTTTTCTGGAACTGCACCGCAGGCGTGATCGTATCGGAAATCAGCTTCTTTTCGCCACGGCGTCTCGCCATCCCAAGGTAGAAGAAATAGACCGAGATCTCATAGAGCACGCCGATGAAGAGGACGTTCGAGGAACGGATGAAAAGGAAATTTCGTAGCCAATACGAAGGGGTGTATTGCCTCGATTCGTATTGATAGGTGAACAAAACGGAGATGATGGCTATGGCGATGGGAATGACGCTGAGGCAACGGAACAAGACGCGATTGATGACGCGCTCTGGCGGCTCATAAAAGAGGAAAAATCCGAGGATTGTAAATAAACCAATGCCCAAGAAGACGTTGCCGGGTAATGTTGGCGCTAATGCGTCCGCGAAGAAGCTGCCAAGCTTGCCGGCAGAGATCTCAACGGAGAAAAGCGCGCTGCAGGAAACAACATAGTAGACGGCGGACAAGGTTAAGAAGAACCAAGTGGAAATGTTGAGGTTTTTCCGCGTCTCGGTGATGACGCCAACGACCACGACGACCAGCATGATATTGCCTAACGAGGAAAAGACGCGGAACACTTCGCCCCAGGAATCGTTAAACGCAACCCATCCCGCGCCCCAACCATCAAGAAGCGCCTCTGCGATTAAGGAAAGGCAAAGCGAACTGACCGCGACAAAGAGCAAGCCCATCGCCCGGAAAAACCATTCGCCGAGGAAGGGATGAATGTGATGGCGGTCCAAAAACGCGGAGATGGCGGCGCTTCTTGGGGGCCGCTTTTCGTTATAGACCTCGCTACGGGCGCCCTCAATTTCGGGGATATCCTCTTTCTCTTTGGTCGGATCGAAGATTGCCGCGACCGTTTCGTCTTTGCGTTTCTTCGACACGGCGGCAATCGTGCAACCGAAGAAGGCGGAAAACGAAAGCACCGCGATGACCGAGAAGGGAATGGCGCTAAAAGAGAAATAATAGAGCCTTCTTAGATCGCCATGAACGTCGGCGGCCTTTTGCACGAACGCGTTCCCGTCAACGAAGCCAACGGATTCCGCCATAAAGGAAAAGCTGCTTATGCCTTCCATGGCCAAAGCATCCATGGTGTTTTGGCACTGCACCCACTCCTCCTCATCGAGCAAGCCATGCCGGTTGGAGGCTTCCACTGCATCAAGAACGCCACGCGTATCGAAAAGGTAGAACTTGCGGACGGCGCTAAATAGACCTTCGGCGGTTTGCGGGGTTTTGCCATCTAACGTAAGCAAACGGACCTCAATCGAGAAGGGGTAACTCGCGTTTATCGAAGAGGTCAACGAAGCGCAGGAAATCATCGTGCGGAGCAAGAACTTCCTCTCGCCGATTTCCCAAGGGTTATCAAAAGCGAGTTCATAAAAGTCCGAAGCGCTTTGGTTCTTGATGACACGGTAATAGACTCCGCTGGGGTAGCGGACTTCAAAGTAAGTTTCCGCACGGTTTGCCGCAGAGGTGGTTTCCGTGGAGATTTCGGTGCCGTTGGCAATGGTTTCGGCGCGAATGCCATGGAATTCCTCGGTTTGAAATAACCCAGGGTCGCCATGATAAACCGAGCAAAAGACGAAAACGAAGGCCGTCAATAACGTAAAAGCCCCGCCGACAACGCCAGTCGTGATGCGGCCTTTCCTTCCCAAAAACCAGGCGAAGACCTTTTTGCCAAAGGCAATGAGCTTTTTCATGGAGAGGATTATAACAACTCGCCCAATTCACGAAAGAGGAAGCGCACGAAAGAAAGCCACCCATAGGGCGGCTAGCTTAGGATTTTTTGCGTTCGCGCTTGTTGATGTACATGAGGTGGTCGGCGTGGGTGATGACGTCGTTCGCGCTCTTGTCGATGGTTGGATCGTAAGTTGCGACGCCCACGGATGCGCGAATCTTTTCCCAAGGCTCTTTCGCGAAGGCGCAGATTTCGGCGCTTCTTTCCAAGAAATGTACTCGCAGCGCTTCCCTGTTCTGATAATCTTCGCCTTCGAGGATGACCATGAATTCATCGCCGCCAATACGGTAAACGACGCTGTGCTCAAAGATGTGGGCGATCAAACTGCAGGTATTCCGCAAATAGATGTCGCCCTTGCCGTGGCCATGGGAGTCATTGAGAACCTTCAATTCGTCGCAATCGAACATGGCGATGCCAAACTCGGGTTTTTGATCGCTTTCGATTTGTCTTTGAAGCTCGGCGATGCGCAAATCAAAGGCGCCTTTGTTGCCTACCGACGTTAAGGGATCGGCATAAGCTAAATCATTAAGGTCATGAATGTACTCGCCAAGTTTTTTAACCATCTTGTTGACCGATGTGGCCAATACGCCGATTTCGTCATCGCGCTTGTACGTCAATTCAACGTTGTAGTTCCCTTTATTGATTTCTTCCGCCGCCGAAGTCAGATCCTTTAACGGCTTGGTGATGTGACGAGTATAAAGAACGGTAATGAGGATGAAGACGGCGACAAGGGCCAAACCAGACACGACGATTTGCCAAAGGACCGGTAGCCACGTTTGGTTGACTTCGGATAGCGGCACGGCAACGACGATGCTCATGTCGTTGCTTAAATTAAGCCAATACGAATGCTTGGTTACGCCTTGGAAGGTATATTGAATGTGATGCTCCCCATTACGGAAGCCAATGAGGAAATCTTGCGGAACCGCAGGTCTTTCCTCTTCGGGCATGCTCAAAATATCAAGATAAGGGTGGTAAATGATCGTCCCCGTTTCGTTGCTGACGATATAGGCATAGCCGCTTTCCATCACTTTGATGTCCTTGATCTGATCGCCCATCGTCCTGTAGCCGATTTCGATGCCCACTACCCCGACAAAAGAGTTGTTCCGATACACGGGCACGTTGTAAGAAAGAACGTAAACGTCGAGATTGTCCGTCAAATAAGGCGGTAACCATAAGGGCTTGCCGCTAGCCTTGGGTTGATAGAACCAACGACATTCAAACTGGTCGTCGCTTAGGTCCGTGACTTCATGTTCGACAAAACCTTTGCCGTCCAAATTGGTATACCAAAAACCTTTTTCGTTTGTCGTGGCAGAAATAGAAGGGTCGATGCGGTAATAAAAGGTCAAAGCGCCGGCCGTGTTGGCGGCAGCGTTGGCGAAAATGCCTCGCATCACCTCAACGTGTTCGGTTAACGCAACATCGAAGTCCGCGTCAGGAATTTGGCTCAAATCGGAGTCAATCACATCGGAAACCGTGTTGATGGATTGCTCCACGCTTTTGAAATAGCTGTTTAAGTTATGCTTGCCGCTTTCGCAAAGAAGCGACAACGCTTGCTCGGATTTGTCATGCCCAAGCCTGGCGGCCCAAACCGCGCCGATGACCGTGCAGACCGCAACAGAAAAAGTGATTGCAAGTGTGGTCAAAAGTGTCGTTTTGGTTCGGATGGAGCGCATAAAATCTCAACTTACAATCGTAAGTTTATATTATTCCCCAACAAATCAAACCCTTAAATGCGCGCTTATGTGCATATTCGTGACAATAATCGACAGAAGAAAAATGATAAATACTGCTCAATATCCTTGCAAAACCCTGCTGTTTTACTAATTTGCGGGAACGAAGGCTTTCGTATTCAAATCGATGGCGATGTCCGTGCCGTAGTTCTTGTCGTAGAACATGTTCATCGTTTCGACCTTTTCGCCCCTGCTGTTGAGGTAATGGCAATATTCCTTACCTTGGTTAAGGTTCACATCGACGTAGAAACCGATATGGCTCTTCGCGGACCAGATCGTCGTATCGTCGCTATAGGTGAAGCCCTGCTTGCTCACCATGAACGAGGGGAAATTGAAATCCGTGAGGTAACCGCTGTAGGTACCTTTTTTGTAGTTTGGGTTATACGTCAGTTCCGTAAACGGTTCAATGAGGCCGGGCTCAAAGATCATGAGCTGATGCTGATGGCCGCATAGATATATGTCGATGTCCATTTGGTTAAGCAACGTGGTCATCGTTTTTTTCACGTACTCGTGGTTGTGGCGATAGTTCACAAAGGGGATGGGGATATGGGAAACAACCAAGTGGTAGGGATAGTGCTCATAGTCCTTTTTGGCGATTTCGTTCTCGAGGAACTCAATCTGCTCTTGGTGGTAATCCGCGTAATGGGCGGTGCCGTAGTATTCCCACCAATCGTCATCGTGATCCTCGCCCAAATCCAGGACAACTCCATAGACGTCTTGGAAATAGAAGGTGTAATAGAAGGATTCGCCTTTTGCCCCAACATAGTTATGAAGGTCGAACGCGGTCCTTCCCTTAACGTCATGATTGCCACGGGCGTAAACCACGGGAATCTGACCTTTGGTGATGGCGTGGGCGATTTCGTTATTGAGGTTTGCGTCTTGGAAAGTATCGACGACGGAGACGATATCCCCAGCCAAAACGAGGAAGTCATAGTTCTGCACGAACTCTGCCGTTTTCGCCGTTTGGGAAAGGTTCATGTGAACGTCGCTAAACGAGAGGTATTGGATGCCATCGCTGGTATCGACCGGTTTGAAATCGACCGTTTGGCTAATGTCGCGTCCCATAAAACCGCCGAAGGGGCCGGCATAAATCGTTTTTTGGGAATGGACGGTGTATTTCTTCGCCGCGTCAAGTTTGGCCATCGGAACTTCGACCTTATGGACTCGCGTGAAGGTTTTTGCGGTGCCGGTATAGGTATCGTAGAAGAGTTCTCCCCCTACTTCGACCCAACCCGTGGACTCGCAGTTCGTGGAGAACACGATTTGGTAGTTGTCCTCAACCGCATAGACGACGGGGCTATAGGAAATCCAGTTGATGGTGAAGTTGCACAGAATCCCCACGGCGATCGCCGCGGCCACGCCAAGAGTCAGGAACTTAAAGACGTTGTTGTCCTTGAGGATGGTCTTGGGATAGACGAAAAGCAAGGCGTAAAGAAGCAGCAAGATAAGGACTGCGCCTAAGGCTACAAAGAAATTGGGCCACACGAAACGCATGTAATCGATCGCGCCCAAGGCGATGACCACCATGATGGCCACGAAGAATACCACGCCGATGGAAAGACATAAGATATCCACCCAAGGCTTCTTGAAAATCTTCTTTAGGATCAAATCGCTGAGCAAGTGGACGAACAAGAAGACGCAAACGATCAAGGGAAGGAAATATAAGAACTCATTCGATCCGCCTTTATAGCCCAATGTGGCGCTGATTCCGCTCCAGCAAGGCCGCATCGCAAAGAACATGATCGAATTGAAAAACGCCAAAACCGTTCCCACGATTCGAATGATGATAAAAACTCTAGCTTTCATGACTTTCCTCCCTTTTACGGGTGATATGGACAAATTGATTATAGCGCGCGAACGCTTGAAGGCCTCCATAAAAGGGTTATGAGCTCACCATCTTCCCCTTAGATATTCCTTACCTTTACAATATGCGCCGAAGGAACCCCTTATGAAAAAGCCTCTTATCCTAACCCTTTCCTCTTTGTTGCTTCTTTCCTGCGGATCATCGTCGTCTTCGCTAAGCCGCATCGCCTATTCTTCAAACGTCTCAGAAAAAGCAAGCGAATCCACAAATATCCCCGCAGAAAGCTCCTCAATTTCTTCTGAATATTCTAGCGAGGCCTCTTCTTCTACCGCGTTTATCCCGCCGACCACCGCGGACTTCGTTTCCCGTTACATCGGGAAAATCAATTCCTATCGGACCTATAAAGCCATCACCAAAGGGTCGACCAAAGCGACGGTTTGGTTCATCGAAACCACGCAGACCATCGACGTCACCTTAATCAAGAACGAATATAGCTATCTTAAAAACGAATCCCACAGCAGCCTGGTCAATACCGTTCACGAAGCTTATTTCCATAGCGGCAAGGCCCTTTATCGCGATGATTCTTCCGGAGGCTTTATTCTTTCGGAGCTAAGCACCTATCTTGATGCCTATGGCGTCTATCCGTTCGATCCCGCGATCGAAGGATATCTTTGTGGCAATGAAAACATTAAGTCCGTGGAGCAACTCGAATATGCCGATGGCTATGCGTTCAAAGTCACCTTTAATCCCGAAACCTCCACGAATAACGTTCGCATTCAAATGAAGGCTTTCGGGCAGTTGGACGATTACCCCGTCTTCTCCGCGATCGCGATTAACATTTACGTGAAGCCGGACTTAACGCCAGACCATTTGGAAGTTTCCGCGGATTATACGGCAAAGAAGGTCGTCGACACCAATTGCCATCAGGAATACCGCGTCGATTTCAGCGAGTTCGGCGAAGAGGTTGAGGTCCCGAATATCGAGACGGTTAAAACCGAATACGATTTTTAATAAAAACGAAAATACCTACGCATCCACGATGACGACCTCTTTGGCCTAACTTTCTTTGCGCGCATCCAAAGATCGCTATTTTCCACCACCTCCAAGATGGCTTAACCACCCGCTCCCCCGTATAATGTGATTAACATCCGCCGAGGAGGAAACATAATGCGCTACCAGCTGAACAAGACCAACTACGCCTCGTTCTCCGTTTTCGAAGACAACAAACTCCCCGGAAGAAGCTACTTCATCCCCTACCCAAACCGCAAAGAAGCCGATGAAGTTTCCGTAAAGGAGAAACGTTATCGTTCCAGCAAAGTTCTTTGCCTTAACGGTACATGGGATTTTTGCTTTTTCCCACTCCCGAAAGAATTGCCCGACGTTTTGAATACGGACGAAGTTTCTTTCAAACCCATTGATGTGCCTTCATGCTGGCAATTCCGTGGTTATGATCGCCCTTTCTACGTCAACGTCCGTTATCAGTTTCCATTTAAGCCGCCACGCATTCCCCAAGAAGAGGAAGTCGGCCGCTGCTTTTCTTGGTTAGGAGGAGATCAGAAGCTTTCGCTGCGCTTCAAAAAGCCCAAAGACGAATATAACTTCATCGGCGTCTATCGCCGTTTCCTCGATATCGAGGATCTTGACAAAGAATATGTTCTTTCTTTTCTCGGCGTGGCTTCTTGTCTTGACCTTTACCTTAATGGCGAATACGTCGGATATTCCGAAGGCAGCCACAACACCGCCGAGTTCGATGTCACTCGCTTTTTGAAAAAGGGGCAAAACGAACTTGTCGCCATCGTTCATCGTTGGTGTAACGGAACTTATCTTGAGGGCCAAGACATGTTCCGTAACAACGGCATCTTCAGGGATGTTCTTTTGCGCATCAACGAACCAAACGATATTCTTGATATCGATGCAAAAACCTGCAAAACCGGCACATTTTATACACTTTCGCTATCGGCAAAGGCCAAAGACGGCGTTGAAGTCACCTTCCGTTTAGAAGGTCACGGCCTCAAGTTGGAAGCCAAGGCCGCCGCGGTTGGCGGAGTCGCTTCCGCGTCATTTGAGAACCTAGAAGTGAGCGAATGGTCCGCCGAAAGCCCAACCCTTTATGACCTTTATTACGAAACCTCGTCTTGCTGCATCAAGGAACGTCTAGGTTTCAAACATGTCGAAATCCAAGGCGACCGTTTCTATCTTAACGGAAAGCTTGTGAAGTTCCGTGGCGTCAACCATCACGACACCAGCGCCAAGAACGGTTATTCCATGACCGTTGACGAGATCGAAAAAGACGTTCTGATTTGCAAGGAATACAATATCGACACCATTCGCACCTCGCACTACCCACCCGATCCCTATCTGATTGAGTTCGCGGATTACTATGGCGTTTACATCGTAGACGAGAATGACCTCGAAACCCATGGGGTATTCGCCAATCACCTTCCCGTTACGTTCAACATCATTAGTCATGATCCCAAATGGCAGGGACATTATCTTGATCGAATCACGCGTTTATACCAGCGAGACAAAATCCATCAGAACACCTCAATCGTCATGTGGTCTTTGGGGAACGAATCCGGCGGCTATGCCAATACCGATGCGATGTACGACTACCTGAAGGCGCATTCCGATATCCCCGTCCATTATGAATCCGCGATCCACTGCAAGCGCATCGCTTACGACGTGGGCAGCGAAATGTATCCTAGCGTCGCCAAAGTCGCTTTGGTTGGCGAACATAAGCGCAAACAAAGACCTTTGAACGACCGTCCTTATTTCTTATGCGAATACGCGCACGCTATGGGTGTTGGTCCTGGCAACATGGAGGCGTATTGGGAACAGATCTTCAAATACGATAACCTCATGGGCGGCTGCGTTTGGGAAATGGTCGACCACGCCGTCCTCCACGAAGATGGTTCTTACACTTATGGTGGAGACCATGGCGAATGGGAACATGACGGCAATTTCTGCTGCGATGGAATCTTCTACCCGGACCGCTCTCCCTCTACCGGCGCTTACATCACCAAGTTTATCTACCGTCCGTTGCGTTTCACCCATTTAGGCGATGGGCGCTTTGAGATCTTCAACACGATGGCATTCACCAACGCCAAAGAATACCGCGTCGAATTCGCCTTCAATGACGGAAGCGTTTCGACTCAGCGTTTTGATGTTGAACCTTTGAGCAAAAAGGAAGTTGAGGTTCCTTTAGGAAAGTCGATCGATGGCAATTTGTCGCTCGTGATTTCGACTTTTGACGCCAAGGGCGAGCTCCGGGCAAAAGAACAGATCGTCGTTGCCCAAAACGTTCCCAACGTCCTACCGACCAAGCCTTTGCCTTCAACCGTTTCCATCCAAAACGGCAAGCTCCGCATCGCCTTGAACGGCAAAGAAGCCCTGCTAAGCAACGAGGAATACAATCTCCTTTATCGCGCGGCGACCGATAACGATTCCAATCCTTTGCTCATGAACACCATGAAACCTTATTATGAGCAGGAGGAAACTTTCCTTTCGCAAAAAGAGATCGAGAACGGCATTGAAACCAAGACCAAAGTCAAAAATCGCCGTTGCAACTACCTCGTCACGGATACTTATCAAGGCTGTGAAGAAGGCATACTGGTAACGAGTCGGATCCATCCGTTACGAAAACGCGGCATCCTCCCCCGGTTTGGGAAATGTTTCTATTTGCCCCCCTCCTTTGACGACGTCGAATATATGGGACGCCAAGGCGAATCCTATGTCGATATGAAAGAGCAGTTCGTCATTGGAACGCAAAAAGCCAAAGTCACCGCGATGACCGAACCAAACATAAAGCCTCAGGAAAGCGGCAATCGCTGCGACTGCACATGCGCAAGCCTCATGAGCAAAGAAAACAAGGTGTCTTTCTTTGCGGTGGGAGCCCCCTTTGAACTTGGGGTGAAGCCTTATTCGGACCGTGCCTTACTCGCCATGAAACACCGAGAGGACGAAAAACGCACCGGCACTTATGTGACCCTTCAGGCTTTTCAGCAAGGCATCGGTACCGGATCCTGCGGCCCCGCTACGGCAGAGGGGTTCCGATACAAAAACGACAAAGATTACGTCTTCAAGTTTCTGATTAAAATCGAACGGAAGGCTAAGACTACCGATTGGGCAACAACGGTCGTTCAAACTGAAGTTCGTCTTGGTTTGTCCCAGTGATGCCAATAGAAAACGCCATCGGCTCAATGTCTCTCATCTCACAAAGAGATGGAAAACCGAGGCGTTTTTTCCTCATACAATCGAACGGAGTGTACATTTCTTGTTTAAAAAATGTTATTTAGCCGTTCCTTTTTGGCAAAAATCGCTATAATTCTTCTCGGAAAGAAGGTATTCACATGTCCAAAAACAAAACCTCGGTGTGGTCCATCATTATTCTCATTGCGACCATCATCACCCTCGTCCTTGTGGCCACTACCGTGACCCTCACCATCATTGGTATGCCGACTATCATTGAAGCTGCCAGGCAGGAAGCCACCAAGGGTGGCGCCACCGCTGCTGAAGTCGATGCCGTTATCGCTATTGCTTATGCTGCGATCATCGGCGGCCTCGTCCTCGGCTGCGCGTTCGACGTCCTCAAAATCATCGGCGGCTTCTTCTTCTCCCTCAAGGGCCGTTGGGGCGTCTTCTGCATCGTCGTCTCCATCATCTCCGTGGCGGCGGGCATCTACGTCCTCATCTCCAACATCACCAACAAGGCCGGCGTTGGCAACATCGTCGTCAGCTCCATCGAGCTTGCCGTTGGCGTGCTCCTCGTCGTTGCTTGCTTCAAGCACAAAGCCGAAATCGCCGAATAAGCGTTCTCGCTTCAAAGTCAAAAGCCGTACCCTCGAGTACGGCTTTTCTCTTGGTTTACTTCCCTTTTAAAAGTTGATATCAAAGGGTAGCGCTGCATGAGGTGATCCAGCATCACCTTGCGGATATGGTCCACGATTTCAGGGCTTTGACCACATCTCCTAATATGGGAATAAGATAGCGTGTTTCCACAAAAAGACGTGGGTTTTGCGGGAAAGAAAAAGAAAATCTCCGCAAAAACCGAATAAAACAATCCATTTACTCTTCTTTGGATAAGGCGCTCTTCTTGCGGTTCAAATACCAGAACGCTAAGAGGATATCCGCCGCGACGTAGGTGGGCCAGGTAATCATGGCGATGATGTGATTCGCGGGGTAAGAGGTAATGAAGGTGCGTAAGGCGATCGAGCCATCGCTGATCAAAAGCAGACTAAGCGCAATGCAGACCAACAGAAGGTCTTTTCTTTTTTCTTTGCCAAAGCGGACCCACATCATGATCATGTTGAGCAACAAAATCGCGCCGAGGAAGCAATCCACGCCAATCGCGGGGGTGAGCTTGCGAAGGAACGCGAAGATGAGCAATGCGACCAGGCCGCCTCCCAAAGCAATAAGTCCTTCATACCACTTGCCCTTTCGGATGAAGAAGAAAACAACGTAAGCGCATAAGAAGCCGATATGGCCACCGATGGGATAATGAGAGAAGGAAAAGAAAAAGTCCGCGATCAAAATGAAAAGGAAATAAAGAAGGAATAAGTCGTGACGGGTTTTCGGGGCGCCCTTTTGATAAAAGAAGACGTAGATCGCGAACAAGAACGTCACCGCGGTCAACGCGACTTGGAAGGCGCTAATGCAAGGAGAATATGGGCCTCCATAGTTATAGATAGAGTACCCCTCGACGATGCTGAAGCACTGGAACGTGACCAAAGCGAGAAAAAGCCCTGCTTCGAGAATGACGTAAACCCATCCGACGATCGGGCGTTTTTTCATGGGTTAGGCCTCTTCCGCGGGCGTCTCTTCCGCGACGGCTGGCTCTGGCCTTTCTAACGCCAATACCTCGAATTTCGGCGCGTCGTAATAAAGCGTATGGATAACCATCGCAGCGTTGAAGAGCACGACGAACAAGACCGAGGAGACGAATTGAACCGATCCATAAAGGTAAGGAGCCATGGCCGCTAACGCGATTAAGGTAACGAAACTGGCCACTTCTTTTTGCCCGCTGCCCTTGAAGGAGGAGAAGCAATATAGAAGCGCCGCGGGAATCGCGCACAAGAAGAGGATGGAAGAAGCGTCTAATGGCCGTAGCAGCAACGCCGCGCAGACCGTAAGCAAAACGGTCAATATGCCAAAGATAAACCATTGATTCGACGTCATTCGCTTCTCCCGCAAATTACGGAAGCAAAGGAAGCCTAGACCCGCTACGATCAAGCCAAGCCCAACCGGGAAGTTCACCGAAAGGACGATGTTTCCGCTTAAGGCGAGCAATAGGAACGGAAGAATGGTCTTGTCGGGGCGACGGAAATCGCGAAGCTTTCTGCCAAGGAAATAAAGCACCAGCAACACAAGCGCCGCGACGACTTTCGCCAAAACGCCCACATAGACCAAATCGGCGAAAAACCAGAACGAGATTTCCCCTTCGATGAGGCTGACGATGAAAAGGGAAAGCAGGCCAAGTCGGAGGAAGGAAATCTTCCGTCTCGCCACTTTGGCGTGGACGATGACGACGAGCCAAAGCAAACCCGCGACAAGCAAGCCGATAACCAAGCCAACGACGAAGACATAGACGCGATAAGGCAACAAGCCGCTTTGAATGTTCAGCTGGCGAACGAATTCCGTTGGGTTGCTCGCGGAACCAGTCGCCTGGTATGCCACGGTCCCGTTATGGATGGTCAAGATGACGCCGGAACGAGGGTCGTTTTGATCGATTTTGCTGACGTATTTGGTTAAATGAGAACTAAATAGACGTCCATAGGGTTGGACATAACATTCCGAAGTTTCTCCTTCGGAGAGCTCATATCGAAGCTCGTAGTTACGGTCATAAGGCAACACGAGCAATGGAGTTCCCCTGACCTTGACCACGGGCAAATCGAGCTTATTCTCTTCGCCATACGGGGTGAGTCGCTTCGAGCCGTTTTCGATGAGCATGACGTCTTTCCCCGCGTCGAGGTCCACCACTTTATAACGACCGCCTTTCAACGTGATGTAAGCAAATTCCGAAGAACCGCAGAAAAGCTCGTTCTCGGGAATGTCATAAAGGCTATGGAGATACAGTTCGGGGAAGTGTTCGTGCGCCAAAAGGATGGCCGGATTTCTCGAGGTGCTCTTTTGCCCTTCCATATAGCCGCCGCCAAAAAACAGAGGGCGAAGCGTCTCGATGGCAAAGTCGATGACGGCGTCGCGCTTTTCAGAAATCTCTGGATAAGAAGAGGTCCATTCCAGAATCGTTTCGCGCAGAAGGCTTAGAGCTTCGTTAATTCCCTTAAGCCGCAAGACCTTCAGCAATACCGGCTGCAAGTATTCCATGAACTCGAACTCATTGGTCGCGATTTCAAGCAGCAACCCATAAAGCATGCGAACGCGGAGGTTGAGCTCAATGTTGTAGTAAGTTTCTACGCCCTCGTTCTTGAGATTTTCTTGGATGACGGCGTATTTGCTGGCGAATTTGGAGTCGAATTCCGCGCCCGTGAGCATTTTGTCGATGCCGTAATGGTAATAGTGCCATTCGGCGGGAACGAATTGCGGAATGAAGTCCGAGGCGCCGTAGATGTTGAAGATGTTGTTGTAGCGCTCTACCAAATCCATTTCCTCAAATGCCCAAAGGGGACGAGGCGCGGCAAAGGTATAGGCATATATCTGATCTTTGGTTAAGACGTCGGAGTCGTTAAGGTTGGCCGCGACGAGGTTAGCCACGGCGGCGGCGCGAGAAAATCCCGTAATCCAAATCTTTACCGGATGCTCAAATACGTGTTGGGCGAGGTAAGAAAGAATGCGGTCGGTAACCAACGTCGCCGCTTCGTCGAAGCCACGGTGTCGGGAACCGGTATCAAGGGTTAAGTTGGATTGCCATTCGTTTTTGTAGTTGCCACCGCGAATGCCTACCGCCACAAGGTCGGCCTTTTCGCCGTCTTTCTCGATGACCTTGCGGGCAATGGCCGAGCCGACGGTATAAAGAGAGGTCTCTTTAAGATAGTCGTCGACGCGGATGTTGAAATAGCCACACTTCCTAAAATAGGAAAACAAGGTGCCTTCGGCCTCTTCGGCGTCCCCTTCTTCGCGGATTTCCTCGTCTTCATATAGATGGAACGCCGATAAGGCTAGACCGATAGACTGGCGAGCAAGGAAATGATGGTAGGTCGTAGAGGGGCGGAAAAACACGTCTTCCGAGTAGACGCAAGGATAGAGCCCGCCTTTCTTTCTGCCTTGATAGTCGACGAGCACATCCACGGTTTTGTAATCCAAGTCGGATTCGACGTCGTGAAGTTGCGCGGGCGCTTTTTGCGATACGGGAGCCAGCGTTTCGTTTTGACTTTCCGCGGCAACGGAAAGGCTTGGAGAAATCACTCCCAGCAAAGCGGCGCAACCAAGAAGAAAACCAAGTCGTTTCATGATAGAGCATTATAAAGCAAAGCGCGCCCTTGCATAGGCGCGCATAATGCATTTCGCAACGAAGATAGCGATTAGTCCAATTTCAAGGGATTGGTCAATCTGTAATCTGAGAGTGTTTCCGTGACCTTCTCGTACCAGCCGTTTTCAAAGAAATAGCATTTGGTGACGTCTTCGTGATAGTAATCGTGCGCATCGCCAGAAGTCAAAAGACCCAACGCCGGACAACCCCCCGCGCACGCTTTGAAGTATTTGCACGAGGCACACTTTTCATTATTCAAGACGCGATTCAGCAAAGTCGCCATCGAGAGTTTGGTGTATTCGCTTTCGAAAATGATGTCTTTTAACGGGGTTTTGCGAAGATTTTCCACTTTTAGGCCATTTTCGATGAAGTATCCGCTCATTTGCAGACACGGAACCACATCGCCACTGCTGGTGACTGCGATCATCCCACGGTTTCCTTTGCACACAGGCAAACGAGGGCTGAACTCGTTGCCACTGCAGGCAATTGGGGCGATGCGATACGTCTTCGCGCTGGGGTCAAGTCGAAGGAATTGCCAAATATCGACGCGCATCTTCGCGGGGGTGGCGATGTATTCTTTGGCAAACTCCAGCATCCGCTCATAGTAATCCGGGATCGGCAAAGAGGTGTCTGGGGAATTCTTCTCCCAACGCGGCGCTTCCGTAGTGCGGATGATGCGGGTCTCGCCGACGCCGAGGGAATCCAAAAGTTTGACGGTCTCAAGCATGGCATCCACGTTTTTGCGATGGACTTGCGTTTGGGCTTTGACGTCGAATCCGTTGGCGATGCAAAGCTTGATTGCGGCGATCGTTTTTTCTTCCGCCATGGGGCTTTGGCGCATCCAGTTATGGTACCCAACCCCATCGTAGGAAATCTTAATCAATGGATCGCAGCCAATCTTTTTGAACTCATCCAGCATCTCCTGGGTAATTAGCAAACCGTTGGTATTGAGCTCAAAGACGATCATGTCCCGTTCGTAGATGGCGCGAATGATGTCTAAAAAGCGTTTATGGACAAGGGGCTCGCCACCCGTGATGGTGAAAGCGCGCGTGCCGATGTCGCGAGCTTGGTCAAGGATGGAAAGGATCTCCTCATAGCTAAGTTCGGAGTTTAACGGAGCGTTGTCTTTCGCGTTGAAGCAATGCAGGCAATTCAAATTGCATTTCCCAGTAATCATGAGATTCATCTGCGGGAAATAATAGTTGTCGTATTCCCTTAGCTTGGACCAGGAAGAAGGCCCCTCCCCTTCCTGACAGGCTTCAATATAGCCTTTGTTCAACAAGTGCTTGACGCTAGCTTCGTCCAGGTCATGACGGCCATCGCAAAGCAAAAGCAAATCGAAATCCTCTTGTTTGACGCCGATGGCGCGATCCGCGTTTCGGAGGTATATCGCGCGGCTGACGTATTTCCATCGACGCAACGCTATTTTGGGGGAAAGGCGATAAAACATTGCCTTATTCTATTCCTTTTCCGATGGATGCGCATCTTTGATGCCCGCTTCGGACGAATTACTTGATCTTGAGCGTCTTCAAGTAGGCTTTATGTTCTTCGCTGACGCGATAAGACTCCACCGCTTTCTGTATGGCTTTGTTGTGGGTGAAGACATCGAAGCGTTTCTCTTCGATCGCCTTAACGAAGGAATCGTAGTTCTTGGCGAGGCCCGTCGCGAGATACCATGCGATCATCATGCGAACGTAATAGTCCTCTAATTTGACCTCGGCAACCATTTGGAGATGCTCTTCCCGGAAATCCTCGCAGAGGAAATAGTTCATCAAGCATTTGACCGCGTAACGCACCCGGTAGATTTCGTCGCTTTTTAGCCACTTCTTAATCTCTTGCATCAACTGAGGTCGGTATTTGACGAGATGCTTATTGCACAGGGTGTCACAAACCGACCAATTCGTGACGAGGGGAAGAAACGCGTTTACCGAACGAATAAACTCATCATAGTCTTTGATGTTGGAAAGGATCATCGCATGAAGGATATTCTCTTCGTGATAAAGATGCGGAAGGGAGTTCAGGAACTCTTGTTTGGATTCCTCGTCGAGCTCTTTCGCGTATTTCTTCATGACAGGCAGCCGAACTCCGATGAACGTCTTTTCTTCGATATTGGGCAAAAGGGGCAAAGCAAAGTCGCGATAGGCGATATCTTGCTGCGACAACAGGTACGATTGAATGTCCGTCATGGTCAATCAAAAAATTAGATGAATTCCCTTCATGCGTCAAGAATCGCCCGCCGAGAAAGTATTGAAAACTGCTCACAAAAACGCTGCATCTCAGACGTTATCTCCGCAAAACGCGCTTTTTCGTTCTAAAACTCACCGAAAAAGCGCTGATTATTCGTCGTCGCTTTCCCTGATGACGATATGGGAGGGGTCGACGTAGCAATCGTCGCCTTGGATATAGCATTCGATGGTCATGTCGGGGCGGAGCAATGCCGCATCTTTATAGTTGATATATAAGGTATGCTTGAATTCGTTCCCGGAATCGCCACGGAAACTGACGATGAGTTGGAAGCCGTTCCGCATGTGCAAGATGTTATAGACCTTGCACTCGCTTCTTCTCCCCGTCTTCATTATCGCGCGGCTTTTGTTTCCTTTGATAAGCATCGACAAACCAAGCGCCACGAAAACAGGGGGCATGATTCCCCCCACGACAATGGGAGCGATATAGAACGGAAAGATAGGGCCTTGAGCCTTGCTTGTGACACTGATGACAATGATGGTGACGACCGCGATGAAAACGGCGAACACGCCGGCCATGGCCAATAACAGGATGCCGCCCGCTCGATTTCCTTGATTCTTCATCTTGCGACACCTCCTAACGACTTGCTATCTACGATAGCCCGAAAATATAAAACGGGGCTTCCCTCATTTCAAGAAAAAGCCGCCTTGAAGCGACTTTATCTGAATAAGGGCAGATATTGCTACCGCCACTGGCCAGGAAGAACCTTTTTCTCCATATAGGGGAATTGGCGGTCGAACTCTTCAAGCTCGGCCAAGTAACGTTCGTCGTGGATATCGCAATCGCAGCAATTCGGTTCATAGAATTTGCCACTTATTGCAGCAAGGGAGCCTTCTTTGAGTTCATAGCCCATGAAGGCATCGAAGGTCGAGCCATCGGGCATCGTAACGCCGAACTCCTTGGCGGGCTTAAACCCGAATCTCGGATAATATGTCGGAACCCCGCAAATGAAGATCGCCGGATAGTCCGTCGCTTTCGCCAGTTTGATGGATTCCAAAAGCAATGTCTTGCCAATCCCTTTCCGTTGGAACGTTGGGTCCACGCATAACGGTCCGAACGTCAAAACGCCGATATCACCGCTTTTGGTCTCCAATCGGCATTTGGTATATAAGATCAGACCGACTATTTTCCCCTCCGACTTCGCCACCAAGGATAAGTCGGGAACATAATTCGGATCGGCGAAAATCCGGTGGACCAGATAATGTTCGTCGCAACCCGGCGTATTGAGGTTCCAAAATGCCCTTTTGGCCAAATACTCGATTTCGTAATGGTCGTTTTCCAAGATGTGTCCGATTTGCATGTCCAGAGTAATTGTAGCTGTCATTGTCCAAAGTCAGTTATTCTGTTTTGTCTGAGGTCGCCCATACATATTATGCCGTGTTTTGAGGCAGTCGGGAGCGGACGGATGTACATCGTTGTTTGGAACAGAATCTTTATAGAAACCTAGATATACCAGCAAATAAAGGATACGACGCGGAT